>DNFX01000195.1 GCA_003486795.1 Actinomycetota bacterium | reverse complement strand
AATAGCTTCCGGATGATAACGAAAAAAGCCGTGCAAGAAAATCAAGTACCGGCTGCAGATAAAACAGGATAAAAGCAAATGAGATCATACTGATAATTCCAAGAATAATACCTGTTATACTTCTTGTGGTTTTTCTTGTTTTAATATCTTTTGCGGCAATAATCATTATATCGGTAATACCACAGATTATTGCAATAACAGAGGCAGCTATTGCCGGAATGGAAATTAATATATAGAAAACAGGAAGTGAAAGCGTTTTTATATCGGGGATATTCTTAAAAGCTGTACCCATTGCAATAAAAATAGCCGCAATAGTTAAAAATATAGAGATTATTCCTGCACCAAGAGATATATTTGCATTTTTACTGAACTCTGCCATACCTGCTTTTTTTGCAATTGTTTTTACGAGCTTCAAAATTGCAGCAGCATAAATCCCTTTTCTGAAATCAGGTACAATTATGTTTTCAGTAATCTTTTTTACAGTTGATTTATCCAATATTTTTTCAAGCCCCAGTCCGATTTCCAGCCTGTACTGATTTTCATCTTTTGCAATCAGCAGTAGTATGCCATTGTTTTCATCTTTTTTGCCAATTCCGAATTTGTTAAAAAGGCTGAAAGCCAGTTCGTCTATCATCTTTCCCCGCAGGGAATTAATAGTGACAATAGCTACTTCCATCTGTGTCTTTTTTTCAATCTCATCAATAACTTTATCTATTTCGGCTTCACGGCCTTCTTCAATCAGACATGCAAAATCATTTACATTTTTCTGTATGTTTATATTTTCAAAATCCATCTGAGTTTCATTATCCATTGAATTTTCTCCCGTAGCATTTTTAATAGACTGATATATAAAAAACAAATATTTACTTATTATACTACTTGCTCTGCAGGATTAAAAAAATATGATATAAAATCCTTCCAAAAGAATTTCACCTGGTACAATATTGTCAATTTTTCTTATATTTTCCTCCTAATGTTAGTCAGTTATTTTAATTGAGCTTGTAATTCCATTTTCCCAGAAAGAGCAGATTATGAACTTATCATTCATTCTTTACTTCCAGGTTTATTAAATAATGCTGTTTCAGCGTTTGCTGAAACTATATCAAAAAATGAAACATAGTTAATTTATTATTATCCTATCTATTTCTTTCATCAATCTGTCTGTTTCTGTGAGTGCAACTATTATTTTCTGGTAATGTTCCAGTTCTGAATTGCCAAGGATTCTGCCTTTTCTGTCTTTTAACCATTTTTGTGCAGGCTGATATCCTCCTATATAAAAATTCCAGGCTGTTTCACTGACATTGCCAAAGTACTGCTCTTTATTAATAAAGACTTTCATATTCTGATAAGATACCTGCTCAACTTTATTTGAGCCTTCAACAGGATAAGTGGTTATAAGTTTATTTAATTTGGGAGATTCCATTAAATGAAGCAAGCGCAATTCAGTACCTAATTGTGCAAGTGCTGTAAATGTTTCTTTATTCTTTGGATATGGGACACGAGGAAAATCTATTTTTAGAAATTCTTTATATTTTTCACGATAATCTGGTGAATGAAGAACTGCATAGATATAATCGAGAATGTTTTCTGGAGTGACTTCGCCAACAATATTTTCAATTTTATTAACAATTCCTGCATGGAGATTAGGTTCTTTTAAATTATTAGCGGAATATAGGTAGATGGGAAAAACATAAGTTTGATCACTTATAGCATGGATATCTGCAATATTTTTAGCTATAAAAACTCTGTTAAACGATTGATTTGCAGGAATTGTTCTGCTAGTAAGTAAAATAATATTTTCTTTGCCGGCTATATTGATATTTATTTTTTCTCGCGGATAAGCAATAAAACCTTTTGAATTTTTTGTATATGCAGTAAAACGAATATCAAAAGGACGGTATTGAATTTTTTGAAAAGAAAATCCTTTCATCAAATCTTTTTTTGCCCATTCTATTTTCCAATCTCTTCCATCTTTTGGTAATTGATATTTTTTTTGTATTTCTTCAGCTGGCAGATTTTGAAAATCATTAGTCACTACCCTAATTGCTTCATTAGTAAATTGGATTACAGTATTATCGCGTTTAGTTTGTATTCCAGAGTTATAAATTTCAAATAGTTGTGGTATTTTAAATCCTTCATTATATTCTTTTTCAAGACCAAAATCCTTTGGCACAAAGAAATAATAAGGCTCTGAATAATCAAGATTCTGCCATTTTATTTTATAAACATTATTTTTATCTAAAGTTTCAAACTTATGTTCTCTTTTCCCAAAAATTTCCCAATGATGTACCGAAGCAAGTGCTTCCTTGTTACTATTTTTACGAACAAATATTGAAATTGCTACACCTTGCTGGATATTAAATACATTTTCATCCTTTCCACCANNAATCATTGCCACAATTCCGATTTTATTTTTCTCGATGAAATGCTCGGCAAATCTAATAAATTTAATATAATCATCATCTATATTGATTTTTTTCTCGTTTAGATTCTTTTTATAATCCTTAATCAGATTTTTTATCCAGACACCTTTATTTGATGAACTAACACTATAAGGAGGGTTACCAATAACAACCATAATAGGTATTTTATCTTTAATGACAGAAGCCTCTTTTGATTCCTCAGCAATACTCTCTGCAAGCCCAAAAGCTGCAAAAAGAGTATCCTGATCTGTGCTTTTCTCAAGAGCATTGGTCAGATAAATACCAAGCCTCCGGTTAAAGTAGCTAAATCCTGTTTCTCTTAATGCCATTCCCAATTTCAAATGGGCTATAGTATAAGGAGCCATCATTAATTCAAAACCGTGAAGTCTTGGCAGAAGATCATTATGAACATAAGCAGGCCATCTTCCCTTCTGGCCGCTATCAAGAAGGCTTTTGTAAATGATTCCTATTACAGCACTGATAAAAGTACCTGTCCCAACAGCCGGGTCAAGTATTTGTACTCTATGAGTCCCATTATCAAGTTTTGAGGTATCAGCCAGTCCTGCCGGTAAATTAAATTCCTTTTTAAGCAGATGGTCAACAGAACTTACTATAAAGTTTACAACTGGCAGAGGTGTATAGTAAGCACCCATTTTTTTACGCAACACAGGGTCATATTCTTTTAAGAAGTCCTCATAGAAATGTATTACCGGATCAGGTCCTTTATGCTGTTCACCATAAGTATCTGTTTTATAATACTCTCTCATAAGCTCTCTGACATCCGCATGAGAAAATACTTCACATAGCTCATTGACTATAAATTCCAGTCTTTTATCAAAACTGGGACCAACTATATGATCAAAAAAATGCATCAGGAGCGGATTTGATTTGGGAATAAGATCACGTGCTTCCTGTCTTGAAAAATTTACAGGAGTTTCATCATTATATCTGGCAGCAAAAAGTCCATATACCATTGTCTGTGCATACATATCTGAAAAAGCATCTTCAGACAGGTCATGAACAAGTAATTTTTTAATGGTTTCATATACTTTTCTAAGTTCATTATTTTTTTCTGATTTATCAGAAAGAAATTGCTTTGTATTATCTCTAATCCTTTGTGCTTTTCCTCCCATTATCTTTGCCAGATGGGCCCCTGATTTTATAGGCTCTTTAAAAGACTGGGTAAAATCAATTAGTGTTCTTGCAACATAGTCATAATTATCAGGGATAGATGATATTGTTCGTGTTTTTAAATCATATTCTGCAATCTTTATAGGTTCTTCATAACGAATACCATTTCTGTAAAAACGAAATTCCAGATAATCAGTGAGAACAAGATTTGCATAACCATAATATCTTCTCATCTGATCAGATTTTTCAACCTTATCCAATGAAACCCCAATATCTTTGGTTTCAATATAAAGTATGGGGATTTCATTTTTTATAACTACAAAATCAGGTTTGTTCCCATCTCTGGTTTTGGCATCATGATCAAAGCGTGAAACTTTTATGGTCTCAAAAATGCCTTTAAGAAGTAATTCAAAATCTGTACGATAACCCAGCTCAGTAGTTTCTTTATAAGCAAACTTTGAAGAAACTGACTGGATGTATTTTTCGAAGATAGCTTTCATATTAAAAAAAAATTCGTTTTTATAAATATTAATTCTTTACAAAATCTAAAGCAAATATTTTAGAAGATATTAAATTCTTTTTTCCAGTTACTGCATCCGGCGGACTTACAGGACTATCAAGAGGTGCTGTTTCGTTTTCAGAGATAAAGTTATTTGCGGAAGAAATGTCTGCCTAAATTAAAGACATAAACTGTCCGTCTTATATAAAAAATGACATTGGGAAGCTTATAGAACTTGCTCTTGCCGAGGCATAGGGGATAATATTTGCTTATAAAGGCATGAGTAATAAATAATATGGACAAATATGGACAATTTAATGTTTTTTTAATTTAATATTGTGATTTATGGAACAGAAAAAAGTATATAATCATAAAAAAATTACTTCTGATTATGTGGCAAGGGATTATCTTGATAAAGCAGAAAAGAGCATTATCGAGAATTTAAAACCTTTTCTTAAAGATATGAGTATGCTTGATATGGGAGTCGGAGCAGGTAGAACCACAAAGTATTTTCTGCCAATTGTAAATTGCTATATTGGTGCCGATTATGCTCCCAATATGATAGAGGAATGCCGCAGGAAATTCAGTAAAAGAAATATCTTTGAAGTTGTAGATGTAAGAGATATGAGAAAATTTGCAGACAATATGTTTGATTTTGTACTTTTCAGCTACAACGGAATCGACAGTTTCAACGAAAAATCAAGGATAGTAGCCTTAAGGGAAATAAAAAGGGTTTTGAAAAATAAGGGCTTTTTCGCTTTTTCCACCCATAATATAAACTGGGAGGGGATTAATGATATTTTCAGGTTCAAAACCATTTACAGAAAACTGATTAAGAAAAGCGGAAATGGTTTTTTAAAGAGAATATTTTTATTTTTCAAATCTTTTTACTTACTGCTGAGACTGAATATTTTAAATAAAACATTAATAATGGCTTCTTTCATCAAGAGTTTGCAAAAAGAAGGACACGGAATATTGGCTGATAATTCCCTTAACGGAAAGGTAAGAATATATTATTCTTCTACTGCCTATCAGCGAAAACAATTGGAAGAATCAGGATTTTTCAATGTAAAAACATTTTCTGTAAATGGCATAGAGACTTGTGATGAGACAGAACTTAACAGGGGTGGCTGGATTTATTATCTCTGCCAGCTAAAAAAATAAATTTGTCTTTGATTTTAATAAATAATAAGATTTAATTCTTAACATATAAAAATCATAAAAACTGAATGTGAGTGATTTGTGGATTTAAGACCTATTGGTATTTTTGATTCAGGACTCGGTGGCATAACCGTATTAAAAGAAATAATCAGACTGGTCCCAAATGAAAATATTATTTATTTTGGGGATACGACCAGATTTCCATACGGACCAAGAGAATTAAGCCAGGTAAAAAATTTTGCATTAAAGATAGCCAGATTTCTTGCTTCAGAAAATGTAAAAATGATAGTAATTGCATGCAATACTTCTACAGCGGCTGCATTGGATGATATTAAGAAAGAAATACAGATTCCTGTAATCGGTGTTATTGAACCAGGAGCAAGAGCAGCAGCTAATGCTACTGAATCAAAGAGGGTAGGGGTGATTGCAACGAAAGGAACTGTTGAGAGCATGGCTTATGATAAGGCCATAAAAAAAATAGACGAAGAAATAAATATCTTTTCCAACCCTGCCCCGCTTTTGGTGGACTATGTTGAAAAAGGTATACTTGAAGGCAGCAGCCTTGAAAAAACAATCTGCCAATACCTGAATCCTTTGTTTGAGCAGTCTGTGGATGTTCTTTTGCTGGGGTGTACTCATTTTCCCCTTATAGAAAATAATATTAAGAACTGCTGCAGCCAGGAAATAAAAGTGATCAGTTCGGCAGTTGAAACTGCCAAAGATGTTGAAAAAACTCTTAAAAATAAAGATATGTTAAACAATTCTGATATTGAACCTGAAAGAAAGTTTTATACAACTGCAGATAAAGATAACTTTTACAAATCCGGGAAAATTTTTCTCGGCGAAAAAATCAGGGATGTTTTTCATATAGATATTGATATGTAACCGGCAGGCCATATTGCAAAATGGCTGAGCTGACATAGAACATAGATATTAAATAAAACTAAATGCATTAAGTAATAAATGATATCAGCACCAAGGAGGATTTAAATGGGTAAAAGGGCTGACGGAAGAACAAATGATGAGATAAGAACAGTTAAAATAACCAGGAATTATATATCTCATGCTGAAGGTTCTGTTCTCATCGAGTTTGGAAAGACAAGAGTAATTTGTACGGCAACTGTGGAAGAGAAAGTCCCGCCTTTTCAAAGAAATAAAGGACTTGGCTGGGTTACAGCTGAATATGATATGATTCCGAGGTCTGCTCAGATAAGAATTATAAGACCTCAGACTTTGGGAAAAATAAACGGGAGAACCCATGAAATCCAGCGCCTGGTCGGGAGGTCTCTCAGAGCGGCTGTTGATTTTGGCAAACTCGGTGAGAGAACTATCTGGGTAGATTGTGATGTAATAGAAGCAGACGGAGGAACAAGATGTGCTTCCATAACAGGTGGATTTGTAGCACTGTTTGATTGCTGCAGGTATCTTGTAAATGAAAATATAATAAAAGAAATGCCTGTGGAAAATTTTGTTGCAGCAATAAGCGTGGGAATAATAAGAGGAGAAATAATGGCTGACCTCTGTTTCTCTGAAGATAGCAATGCAGATGTTGACATGAATGTCGTAATGAATTCAAAAGGACAGCTGATAGAAGTACAGTCAACCGCTGAATGCAATACTTTTTCAAAAGAAGAGTTTTTAAAGATGCTGGAACTATCAGAATCATCTATCGAAAAACTATTCCTGATTCAGAAAAACGCTATCCTTGAAAGATAAATTTATTTGATTTTTTAAGGGATAATGATTATCAGAATATCCCTTTTCTTCGGAGATTTTAATGGAGATAGTAATTGCAACAAAAAATAAAGGGAAAGTAAGAGAAATAAGCCATTTTTTTAAAGATACTGATATTAGCTTTAAATCGCTTAATGATTATCCTGAAATCCCTGAAATAATCGAAGATGGTAATACCTTTGAGGAAAATGCCATCATTAAGGCAAAAACTACTGCTGAAATTCTGGACAAAACTGTTATTGCGGATGATTCAGGTCTTCAGGTAGATTATTTAAATGGGAGGCCGGGAGTATATTCTTCAAGATACAGTGGAATTAATGCTGATGACAGATCGAACAGAATAAAACTTTTAAATGAGTTAAATAAAGAAAAGAATACTTTGAAAAGAACAGCAAGATTTGTATGCAGTATGGTCTTATGGGACAGTAGAGAGGGACTGATTTTTAAAACCAGCGGAATCTGTGAAGGAACCATTGGATTTGAAGAAAAAGGTGAAGGCGGTTTTGGATATGACAGTATTTTTATTCCGTCCGGATTTGAAAAAACAATGGCGCAACTGACAAACGATGAAAAAAACAGAATAAGCCACAGAGGAAAAGCTTTATTAAATCTTTCTGATTTTCTAAAGACAAACTATATCAGAAAATAATTTCTGCCACTTACATTCTTTAAATCTTAAAAAATTATTTAAATCTGTCTGAAGAAATTATGAAATATCTGTAAAAACAGTGGCAAAGTACTGTATTGTTTCTAATTGAAATATTCAAAATATATGATAATATTACATTTTGCTTGTTTTTTCGGGGTGTAGCGCAGCTTGGTTTAGCGCACCTGCTTTGGGAGCAGGGGGTCGGAGGTTCAAATCCTCTCACCCCGACCATTTAAATATTCGAGCGGGAATAGCTCAGTTGGCTAGAGCGTCAGCCTTCCAAGCTGAAGGT
>DNFX01000199.1 GCA_003486795.1 Actinomycetota bacterium | reverse complement strand
AAGAAGATCTGAATCAGGCTATAAAAAGCAAGGCAGATATTATTATGCTTGATAATATGGATTACAGAGAATTAAGAGATTCAGTCAGGAAAATAAGAGAAAGTCTTGGCAGAACCTGCATAATTGAAGCTTCCGGTGGCATCAGCCTTGAAACACTGGAGGAAATCTGCAAAACAGGGATAGATATCGTATCGGTAGGAGCACTTACAAATTCAGCGAAAGCAATAGATTTTTCACTTGATTTTGAATAAAATATCCGTTTTCTTTAAAAAATATAAAAAAATCAGGCAATCTTTCTTTTTATCTCTTCTATTTTATCCAAAGCTGCAATCCTGCCAATATTGATTATTTCTTTTGCCCTGCCAAAATCAAAAACACCAAAATCTCCCGTATGAGGCTGTATTATCACATTTGCACCAGGAAGATATTTACTGTAAATTTCCCTTTCCATAAGCGCAAGTGAGACATCAAGAATATGAAAAATGGAAGTACGTGCTGAGGGTACAACTTTCCTTTCAAGATTTTCAAGCGCCACAGCTATAACAAAATCTACATCCATAGTCCTGACGGCTTCTATCGGAACAGGCTCAACGACTCCGCCATCTATTAATATCTGCCCGTTTCTGACAAGAGGTTCAAATACTCCTGGTATTGCTATGGAAGCTTTTACAGCTTCTATGAGTTTTCCTTCTTTCAGAAAGACTTTCTCTTTTGCTACTATATCAGCTGCAACGGCACAAAAAGGTACCTGGCATTCATTAAAAGTTCTGTCACCGAGTAGCTTTGAAAGAACCCTGTTGACTTTCCTGGAATTTATTGCAGTAAGATTCGGTATTGTAAAATTGGAGCTTATAAGAAATCTCTTCCAGTCATTTGAATCCATAAATTCAAGTATCTCTTTTACTGATATCCCTGAAGAATACAAAGAACCGACAACAGAACCCATACTTGTGCCTGAAACTGCAGATATGCTTATACCCTCAGATTCAAGGACTTCAAGCACTCCTATATGCGCAAATCCCCTTGCACCGCCGCCGCTTAGTGCAAGTCCTATTTTTTTTGTTTTTTTCCAGAATCCCATGACTGTATTATAAATCAAAAAAAAGTAAATTTTAAATAAATATGGAAATAAAAATATTAAATATTAATATATAAGTTTTTAATTTTGCATATCTTTTCTGTGCCATTACCGGTTTGATTATGTTTGTTTAATCCTCTACAATATTAAATATTATTTTCTTAAGATATGAACTGATATTTTGTTTTTATTATGCAAAACAGATTTTCTGGCATATTTATGCAGTTAAAAAAAAGATTCTTGATAAAGATTTCAATTATCCTGGTTTTATTTGTTTTTGCTCTTTCTTCAGTAATATTGCCAGGATGTTCGGCAATGAAAAATACAGGTATTCCCCCGGAAGACTCACAGACATCACAGACACCCCCTGCAGACTCACAGAATAATATTGCTTCGAATCATGATAAATCTGCAGAGAATTCAGTTGAAGAAAGTGCAGATCAGACAATTTCTGCAATTGAAGAAACTACTACAACAAGTACAGTCATCTTCAACAGTAATAAGCCTGCCGACAGCGGAGATATTAATGATATTGAAACACAAAGACATTATTTCATTTTGGGAGTGGAAGCATTTGAAGCAAAAGAATATGTAAAAGCGCAATATTATCTCGACAAAATAAAGTCCAGATATCTGGTTCTGGAGGACCATATAAGATATTATCTTGCAAAAAGCATGCTGCTTCAGGAAAAATATGATTTAAGCGCATTAAATTATCAGTTTTTAATTGATAATTATAAAGACAGCATATTCAGGGAAAAATCATTTATAGAACTTGCTGATTCATATTATCTTAATGAAAACTTTACAGTTGCAGAAGAGAAGTATGATGCCTATATAAAAGAATTTCCTGACTCTGCCTTAATAGCTTATGGTCTTTTTCAGCAGGGCGTATGCATGGAAAAAAATAATAAACCTGAAGAAGCCTATGCAGTATTCAGAAAAATATATTTCAATTATCCTGAAACAGAATATGCATTCTATTCACTGGATAACTTAAACCGTCTCTCAGGCACAGAAGGGCTTCCTCAGTTCAAGCCTGACATTACAGAATTATATTCGAGGGGCGAAAAACTATTTAAAATATATTATTATGACCTTGCTCTTGAATCATTCAGTAAAATACTCCGGGACAGCACTGCAGAAAAATCATATCCTGATATTTATTCGAAAGCTCTTTTCAGGACAGGTATGAGTTATTACAATATGAATGATTATAAAAATTCAAAAGATTATCTGCAGAGAAACTATGACAGATACCCTGAAGGAGACCTGGCAGATGACAGCCTTTATTATCTTGGAAGATGCCTGACTAACCTTAATGATAATGAAGGAGCTATTAATACATACAAAAAACTTCTTGAACTATTTCCTTCCAGTAATTATGCAGATGACAGCCTGTACAGGATAGGAAGAATTTCATATATTGCAAATGATTTGCAGAATGCTGCCTTCTACTATCAGAGGATAATAGATGAATATCCATCAGGTGACAGGATATCGGATGCCTACTGGGAACTTGGCTGGATTCAGTACAGGCTTCAGGAATACGAAAGCTCTCTTTATACTTTTGATGGAATGTCAAAGCATTTCAAAGGCAGCTCTCTTGAAGAAAAAAGTCTTTTCTGGAAAACAAAAAGTCTTGAAAAACTTGGAAGAAGACAGGAAGCTATTGACGGATACAAAAGTGTTTTTTCAGTAAATCCACTTTCATATTATGGCTTTGAATCTGCTAATGCATTGAAAAACCTTGGTGTTACTGTTGATTTTCCTTTAATAAACAGGGCTCTCGATCCTGATAATCCTGAAATAGCTGAAGTTATTCCTGAGATCTATGACTATCTTGAACCACAGATGGTTTTCACACCGGAAGAAGCAACCCACATAAACAAGGCAAAAGAATTGTTATTTATTGAATTTTATGATAGTGCCGCTTCCGAAATAGAGGCTTCGAAAGAAGAGACCGATACAGACCTTTCAAAAATCCTGGAAATATCAACGATGTATCTCAAAAGCAGGGATTATGAAAATTCCATACTGCTGGTTCAGAAGAATTATAAAAAGTTATCTTCGGAACTTACAGGCAATCAGAGAGATTACTATTATTATCTTTTTTATCCCTTTGCTTACAAGGATTATGTAAAAAAGTATGCTCAGGCTTATGGAATTGAGGAAAATTTTATTCTGGCGATAATAAGAGAGGAGTCCCGTTTTAAAGCTGATGCTGGCTCACATGCAGGAGCACAGGGCCTGATGCAGATAATGCCGGCGACAGGAAAAAATATTGCCAGTCAGCTTGGAATAAGTAATTTTAGTAATGATATGCTGCACGATCCTGAAAAAAGTATAATGATGGGAACTTATTATATTGCTCAGCAGCTCGGCAATTTCAACAATAATAAATATTATGCTCTTGGTGCTTATAACGGCGGACCGGGGGCAATGCAGAGATGGATAAATAATTATGGAAATCTTGACATAGATGAATTAATAGAAAGCATAACTTATGATGAAACAAAAAATTACATCAAAAAGGTAATGGAGAGTTATTATATCTATAATATTCTTTACTAATCATGATGTTCTAATAAATATTCTTTCAGGAAATATTGAAAAATATCTTCAGAAAGAAAAGCCACAGCGTTATTGACAGAGCCGAAGTTATTGTAGATAAAATCAGTGCAGATGAAATAAAATCAGAATCTGAATCATACTCGCTGCCCATAATATATGCTGCAACCGCAAGAGGCATGCCAAACAGAATTACTGTTATGCTTATATCAACCGGGTCTATTGCAAATACATATTTACCTATAAAAAAGGCGATAAGGGGCTCTATTACCAGCTTGAGAACTGCAGCAAGTATTAAAAATCTGAGATTAAGTTTTATGTGTGAAATCCTGAAAGATGCTCCTATGGTTATAAGCGCCAGAGGTATTGCAAGTCCTGCAAGAATGTTTAAAAGATCCAGCAACACTTCGGGAAGAGGTATACTAAAATAAGAGATAAGTATCCCTGCTATTGCTGCAATCAGCAAAGGATCTTTAAGAAAACCAAGAAAAAATTTACCATAATTTTTTCTTTCATTATCCTGTCCGCCAAGAATCCGTAAAAATATTATTGCAAAAATAATATTTACAGGAGTCATAAATCCAATGATAATACTGGTCTTTGCTCCTGCTATATCACCAAATGCGGATATGATAATCGGTATTCCCACAAAAGCCATATTACATCTGAAGCTGGATATGGCTATGGCACCTTTTGTCTTTCTTTTAACCTTAAGAAAATAAACAGAAAGAAAAACAATTACAATAAAAATCGCAAAAGTAGTATAAAGTGTTTTTACAATACCGATATTAAAGATTTCTTTTAAATCATATTTTACAATACTTGTAAAAATAAGTGTCGTAAGACCGAGATAATATGCTATTTTATTTAAGGAAGGAACTGCTCTATCAGAAATTACACCTTTTCTTCTGAACAGATAACCTATTGCAACTACTATAAAAATAGGTATGGTTACACTTATTACATCAATAAAAGTTTTTAAATAAAAATTCATTCAATCCTTTCAGATACCAATTTCAGGTTTCTTTCAATTCTTTTCAATAGCTCCAATCAGGTAATCACATACTTCGGCCAAGCCATCCTGCCTTGAATGGCCTTTTATTTCATATGCAATTTTTTTTGCTTCATTAAGATAATAAAATACTTTCTGCCTTACCAGTTCAGCAACTCCGGACAAATTGATTAACTTTAATATTCTGTCAGCATCATCTTCGGAGAAATCTTTTTTTTCAAGAAGGTTTTTTATTGAGGGGC
>DNFX01000094.1 GCA_003486795.1 Actinomycetota bacterium | reverse complement strand
GCTCATCTGTACTGATAATATAATTATCATTGAAGTTATATACATATATTTTTCTTCCTCTTCTGAGCATTGCAGGTATAATGTCAAAACCGAAATCATGAGATGAATACCGGTCCGGATTTTGATTTATTATACTCTTATCCCTCTGAGTTTCTTTATGCTGGTCAATAACAAGCTCCTCTATAAGCACCTGGGGGTTAAAAGCATAATTTCCCATTGAAGCCAGACAATAATCTTTTGAACCGGGCATCGGTGTAGGATTTTCAGGTTTTTCTTCAAAACCTATAAGTTTCCAGTCATCATCTACTACAAGAACACCGTACTTTCCTGATGCAGTCTCACATTTAACAGGAAGTGCAGAAATTGTGAGTTCTGCTTTTTTCTCGAAGTGAAAATCATTCATAAGGGAAATATCCATTATGTAAATATGATCTGCACTAAAGATATCAATAATGTCAGGTTTGTTTTCCCATGCATAACTTTTATTCTGATTGACGGCATCTGCTGTTCCGTTATACCATCCACTGTCAGATCCCTGTTTTGGCGGAAGCATTCTTATAAAACTGTAACGACCTATACCAAAAATAGGAGTCCATCCTTCAAAAATATGTTTTTCAAGTGAGCGTGGTTCATATTGAGTAAGTATATATATTTTTCTGATTCTTGAGTGAATAAGATTGCTTAGTACAAAATCTATTACCCTATAGGAGCCACCGAATGGCATAGCCGGCTTCACCCTGTCTTTCGTCAGGGGTAAAAGCCTTTTGCCTTTCCCGCCGCTTAATACAAAAGCTACTACTTCTATACGCATATAAAGTCCGTTAAGATGTAAATATTTTTAAAATTAACAAATATAATTTTAGTATAAAATAATTATTATTAATTAGTAAATATTTAAGTCTATTTTTAAGTCAAAATAAAATATTAATTATAATCACAATAATCATTTATTAAGTTTTAAAACAGATTGCCGCAACTGCAAAAATTATTTAATTTAATATCTGATATCTGTATTTTATTAAAAATATTTAAATCGTAAAACATTTTTTAAATTCTTTTATTTCTTTCAGTTATATTTTTAAGCTCTTCAAATTTTTGAATATTTAGGTCCGAAGATTTCAGTTTCCATCTCCAGTTTTTTCTTTTTGTGGACGGCTTGTTCATTCTTGCTCTGTGATCAAAACCAAGTATGTCCTGAACCGGAAATATTGTCAGGTCTGCTTTGGAAGATGATATTCTCTTTATAAATTCCATGCTTATATTGTTAAGTTCTGATACTGATTCTAATTTAAGATACTTTATTATATTTTTCTTTTCATATTCTTTTGCTTCCCTGAGAACAAATCCATAAACAGTGTTATTATCATGTGTTCCTGTATATGCTATGCAGTTATCATCATAATTCTCTGGTAAGTGTATACTATAAGGGAAATCCTTTCCAAAAGCGAACAGGATTACTCTTATTCCGGGAAATTTATTTTTCTTCATTACTTTTATTACATCATAAGTAATATAACCGAGATCCTCGGCTATTATAGGCATATATTTAAATTTACTATTTATTTCTCCTCTGAGAATCCGGAAAAAATCTTCAGGTTCTGCCTTTTGCCATTTTCCGTTTTTTGCGGTTTTCTCACCTGCTTTTACTTCCCAGTATTTTACAAAACCCCTGAAGTGATCCAGTCTCACATAATCAAAAAGTTCAAGATTGTGCATTATTCTTTTTAGCCACCATCTGTAATTCTCTTTTTTAAGGTTTTCCCAGTTATAAACCGGATTATTCCAGAGCTGCCCTGTTGCACTGTAATAATCCGGTGGAACTCCAGAAACAAATTCCGGTTTTTTGTTTTTGTCAAGTTTGAAAATTTCAGGATTTGACCAGACATCACTGCTTTCATAATCCATGTATATCGGAATATCTCCTATAATTTTAAGACCTATACTGTTACAGTATTTTTTTAATCTTAGCCATTGTTGAAAAAAAACGAACTGAAGAAATTTTTCCTTTAAAATTTCAATATTCATTTTATAATCAGATACTTCTATTATTTTTAAACCTTTTTTTATTTCATCAGGCCATCTACTCCAGGAAATATTTTTATATTTCCTTTTAAGAACATTAAATATGGAAAAACTGTCCAACCATTCTTCTTCATGCTTCTGGCAAAACTCCTGGAAGTCATTATCATTAAAATTATTTCTATCCTGAAAGTTTAAAAATGCTTTATTTAAAAGAGTTTCCCTGCTTTTCATTACAGCTCTGAAATCAACATAATCACTTTCAGGGGTGCTGCCTAAATCCCTAGTGTGCGAAAGAAAATCTTCTTTCTTTAAATAATTCTCTTCATACAGAAGCAGCGGATTGATTAACATTGTATTTCCCGCAAAGGCTGAAATAGAGGCATAAGGAGAATAGTGCTTAAGCCTGCTTGTAGGAGTAACAGGAAGAATCTGCCAGATGCTCTGGCTGTAATCCTTAAGTATTTTTGCAAATTCATACGCCTGAGGTCCAAAATCACCTATGCCATATTTTGACGGAAGTGATGTTATATGTAGTAAAACTCCGCTCTTTTTATTAAAAAGCTTCATTATGGAATAAATGTTCTATCTTGAAATAATCCAGTAAAAATAAAAGGCTGTCATGTATTTCCTTATCCAGATTCTCTTTCTGGTTTTTTAAAAACTTTCCAAGAGTAATTTTTACTTTAAATACATGATCCTGCATTTTAAGAAAATCGACCCTTATCTGAAGTAAATCACAAACTTTTAAAAGCCTGATTATTATTTTTAATATTTCAGCATCAGTTAAATTGTCTATATATTTATTAATCATATTTCTCAATAATTGTTCTGCGCCTGTTTTTAAAAATTCAAAACCGGTTCTCACAGTATCTCCATGTGCTTTTTCTGATAATATTACTGAATTGTTTTTATCAGCCAGATATTCCAGTTCTTCAATTTCATTTTTATTAATTTCATTTTTGTTCAAGATAAGAAAAATCTTTGATTTTATCAATATACTATCAATGCAAACTTCTTCATTATCTGCAAAACCCGTATTTATCCATTTTCTCACAGTCTCATCAATATTATTCACATATGATTTATAGCTGCTCAGTCCTTTATAAAGACTTTTTGTTTTTATAATGGCATTTTTTTCAAAATAATTAATTTTTACTTTTTCACTTATATTATTCAGGTCAAAATATCTGAAACCTGGTTTTCTTTTTAATTTAAAAAAAACTTCTCCAATATTTTTGTCTCTGAGATTCTGTTTTATAAATTCATTAAAAAAATCTGTTTCAGATGAATAACCGGAATTATTTTCATTTCCGCCTGTTTTTTTTCTTATTAAAATTTCAAGAAGTTCATTATTGTCGTTTTTAAATAAATTTTCTGATTTGCCAGTTATGAAAAAAAACAGACAGAATTCCTTTTTAAGTGTTGTTTTCGAAATAATATACAGGCCACCGGACTTTCCGGAAAAAAATTCATCATTAAAATCAATAATCTGCTTTGTCATAAATTCATGATTATAAAAATCAAATATATCTTTCCCGTTCTGAAAAGCTGTATGATTTTCCGGATCAGAATCAGTTAGAAATTCTGTAATAAAATCTGCAGTTATTTCTTCGGTAGAATATTTTTTCTTTACGGATTCACTCAAAAAAATATCAGAACCATTTTTACCTTCAATAATATTGCTTTTTGCAGATTTCAGTATATCAGAGAACATTTTCTGAATTTCTTTTGCCCTTATTGAATTAAAATAACTTCCAAGTTCAATTGCTCTCAGCGCATGTCTGAAAACCTGAATTGCTTCTATTCTCGAAATATCATCAAAAAACCAGGCATCACTGGACTGCATCAGCATCGCCTGTCTTTGCATTTCAAGTATGGACAGCAATAGGCTTTCATCACTGGTATATTCACCATTAATCAAATTAATCCCGAAATTATTACCTGGCTTTATACTTTTATTTTTTTGTGAGTACTTATCCAGAAATATATTTATGTTTCCGTATTCTCTCTGGCTGACAACAGTTATGTAATCTTTAAGAATTTCCAGATGGTCAGCAATTCCGTCTTTAACGTATTTTTTTATATTTGAATAATATATTTTATCAATTTCTTCTCTTATTTTTTTTATTGCCTTTCTGAGATGGATGCGCCATTCCTGACTCCATTGTCCATCCGGCAGGTTTTCAGGAATACCACAGGTACATCCCCCTTCCCATCTTGACAAAAAATGGCTGCAGCTCCATGCAGTATTTTCAATTATTTCTACTTCAAAATCAGGTGGGAACATTTCCAAATATTCACCAAAAACTGTAAGTTCTGTATCTTTATCAGCCTGTATTGTTTTCAGACAATATGCAAGCGCCATATCGCCGAATTTTTTATGATGCCCATATGCTTCACCATCTGAAGCAATAATTATAATTTCTCTTTGATCCTCATTAGTATAAGATGCATTTATTATTCTTTCAGCGAATTCTTCACCATTTTTTAAGAGATCTCCAAAAGAGATCGCGGTCGAAATATCTTTATCATAGAAAAAAACAGAGATGTTTTTACCCGAGGGCAGGTTACAGAAATATGGTTTTCTTGTATCTATGCTGCCATTTTCAGTAAAAATCCATTCCCCAGGAGCTGATTTTAAGTCTGTCGATACCTTGTTTTTACCATATATTTTTGCAGATTTTCTGCATCTTAAAGCCTGGAAGGGTGAAAGAATGGTATATTTTATTCCAAATTCAGCAAGAACTTCGAGAGTCTCATAATCAACAGCAGTCTCAGCCAGCCACATTCCTTCCGGTTTTCTATTAAAATTTTTTTCAAAATCATAGACTGACCAGAAAACCTGTAAAATTTTATCCTGTCTGTTTGCCAGAGGCATTATAAGATGATTGTAATTCTGAGCTATGGCTGTACCATGTCCTGAAAAATTTTCCCTTCCTTGAAAATCAGCTTCAATTATTCTTTTATAGGTCTTATTATCATTTTCCTTAATCCATTCAAGGAGAGTGGGGCCGAAATTGAAACTTATTTTTGAATAATTATTGCAGATTTCCTTTAATTTGCCGTCACTGCCCAGTATGTGCGCAAAAGCATTTGCCCTGTAACATTCAGCATTTATTCTTTCATTCCAATCTTTATAGGGATAAGCATCTTTTTGTAAATCAATCTCTTCAGTCCACGGATTTTTTCTGAAAGGCTGATAAAAATGACCATGTATGCATACAAATCTCTTTGCTGTTTTTTTATCCGTCATACATTATTCCTGTTCCTTAAAACGAAAACTGTCATTTCTCTTTAACTTTCTTTTTAAAAAAAAGTGCACCCAGGGGCGGAAGCGTAGCAGGGAATGAAAAATCATAACCATGACAACTGCTTTTTTCTGCATATAATTTTCCGAAATTACCATGACCACTGCCTCCGTATATTTCAGAATCACTGTTAAAAATTTCTATCCATTCTCCTTCACAGGGCACACCTAACCTGTATTCGTATCTGGGGACAGGAGTAAAATTAAAACATGCCAGTATTAAAATATCATCTGCAGATGTTCTTAAAAATGATATTACGCTATTTTCATAATCTTTAAAATCTACCCACTTAAAAGCTGACCCGTTAAAATCATTCATATAAAAAGTTTTTTCATTTCTATAGATATTGTTAAGATCTCTTAAAATTTTCTTTATTTCTCTGTGGCCTTTTTTATCCGAAAGATGCCATTGTAAAACCGAATCATGTTCCCATTCATTAAATTGTCCGAATTCTGAACCCATAAATATCAGCTTTTTCCCTGGATAAGCAAACATATAACTTAATAACAGCCTGAGATTCGCAAATTTTCTCCATAAATCCCCGGGCATTTTTTCTAATAAAGATTTTTTCCCATAAACTACCTCATCATGAGAAAGAGGTAAAATAAAGTTTTCGTTGAAAGCATACCAGAAAGTAAAATTTAACTCATCCTGATGGTGTTTTCTGTAAACCGGATCTTTTGAAAAATAGTTTAAGGTATCATGCATCCATCCCATATTCCACTTCATGCCGAATCCAAGGCCGCCAGCATCCACAGGTTTTGTAACCATCGGCCATGCTGTTGACTCTTCTGCTATCGTCTGTACATCAGGAAAATTCTTATAAATTTCACTATTAAGCTGTTTTATAAACTCTATAGCCTCCAGATTTTCCCTGCCACCGAATTTGTTTGGTATCCACTGTCCTTCTTTTCTCGAATAATCAAGATACAACATCGAAGCGACTGCATCTATCCTTATCCCGTCTATATGATATTTATCAAGCCAGAATAATGCATTATTTATTAAAAATTGACGGACTTCATATCGACCATAATTAAAAATCTGGCTTTTCCAGTCAGGATGATACCCAAGTTTTTTATCAGCATGCTCATAGAGATGTGTCCCGTCAAAAAGATATAAGCCGTGAGGATCATCAGGAAAATGAGATGGAACCCAGTCAAGAATGACTCCTATATCGTTCTGATGAAGATAATCTATAAAATACATAAAATCCTGAGGATTTCCGTACCTTGAAGTAGGAGCAAAAAATCCAGTAATCTGATAACCCCATGAACCATAAAACGGATGCTCCATAATCGGAAGAAGTTCGACATGGGTAAAACCGTTTTCAATTATATATTCTGCAAGTTCTCTGGCAATTTCCCTGTAATTCATATAATTGTTTTCACTGTTTCTTCTCCATGAACCAAGATGTATTTCATATATGGAAAAAGGAGCGTTAAGTCTGTTGTGTTTTTCCCTTTTATTCATCCATTTTTCATCATCCCAGACGTAATCAAGCTGTTTTATGATTGATGCAGTTTTCGGAGGTGTTTCACAGAAAAATGAAAACGGATCAGCTTTTTCAATATATTCAGTTTTAAATCTCGGTTTTATTTTGAATTTATATAAAGAATTTTCTCCAAGACCGGGAATAAAAGTCTCCCATATGCCTGACTCGTCTCTTCTACAGATAAGACCATCCTTTTTTTCATCCCAGCCATTGAAATCACCAACAACACATACATCATTGGCATTTGGAGCCCATACTGCAAAATAAACACCATCTTCACCGTTTATTGTTCTCTTATGAGCACCCATTTTTTCATAAAGTTTAAAATGGCTGCCTTTCCTGAACAGATAAATATCAAATTCTGTAAACTGATTAAAGTCTTTAAAACAATTAGATTTATGCATTAGAATCATATAAAAAAATTTATAATAATAAAATCCATAACTTTGCTTTTTAATTATTAATATAATATAAATATCAAATATGCAATGACATTAATTAAAAAGATTTATTTTTTTTAATTACAAATAAATAAAGAGGATTGAAATGTTAAAAATTGCAATCTGCTCCGCCGAAGCAGCCCCTTTCGCAAAAACAGGCGGACTTGCCGATGTAACAGGTTCTCTTCCGCAGGCATTAAAGAAAATAGGAAATATGCCGATAGTCATATTACCCGGTTATGAATATATATTCTCGGATTTTCAGAATATTGAAAAGGTATATGAAAATGCCAGAGTGAAAATCAGTGACAAAAAAGAAGATTATTTTGATATATATAAAATCTTAAACAAAGGGGTCGATTATTATTTTGTCAGAAACTCTTTTTATTTCGGCAGGGAAAACCTTTATGGTACCCCTCAGGGAGATTATGAGGATAATGATCTGAGATTCGGTTTTTTTTCAAAATCAATTCTCGAACTTTTAAGAATAATCAGGTTTAAACCTGATATTCTTCATTTGCATGATTATCATGTGGCGTTATGCTCACTCTTTTTATCAGTCGAAAAATCTTTAAATGAAAATTATTATTTAAACAGCACAAAAACAGTTTTTACCATTCACAATATTGCATACCAGGGTATTTTCGGGCAGGAAACAATGGAAAAAATTGGTATAGATAGAAAATATTTCAATATGGACGGACTTGAATTTTATGGAAAAATCAATTATATGAAAGGCGGCATTGTTTACTCAGATAAAATAACAACAGTAAGCCCTACTTATTCCAGGGAAATCCTTACACCCGAATTCGGCTACGGGCTTGACGGTGTATTGAAAACAAGAAAAGATTGTATTTCCGGAATAATCAATGGAATTGATTATGAATACTGGAATCCTGAAAACGACACGGAAATAACAGAAAATTACAGTACAGCCAATATGGCCGGCAAAACAAAATGCAAAAAAGCACTGCTTAATAAAATGTTTGAAAGACCCGATTATAACAGACCTGTTTTTGNNCGAGATTATCAGAACAGAAAGGTATCGATATTCTTATAGAAGCCATAAAAAATATCCTGAAGGAAGAGTTATATATTGTTTTACTGGGGACAGGAGATGACAGGTATATGAAGCTCTTAAAAGATATTCAGATGGCTAATAATGATAAAATAAGCCTGAATCTTGCTTTCTCAGAAAAACTTGCAAGAATGATCTATGCAGGATCTGATATTTTTCTTATGCCTTCAAAATATGAACCCTGCGGCCTCGGACAGCTAATAAGTCTGAAGTACGGAACAGTGCCTGTTGCACGAAAAACAGGAGGTCTTGCCGATACTATTATTGATATCGGGTCTGCAAAGGATATTAACAGAGGAGGTCAGGGATTTATGTTTAATAATTATGACTGGCAGAGTCTTTATTATTGTATGAAAAAAGCTTTATCGTTTTTTAAAGATAAAAAAACATGGAACAAAATAGTAAATAACGCAATGAAATGTGATTATTCATGGGATTATTCGGCAGAAATGTATGCTGATCTTTTTAAATCTGTGCTACAGACTCACTAAAGACATATTGTTTTTAATTAAGACTTTTAATTAAAAGCTGATAAAAAAAGTCAATTATGATGGATGAAACAATAAAAAAATACGAGGATCTTCTAAGAAGATATAATATTTTAAATAGTATATCTAAGATTGTGGCATCTACGCGAGAGTTAAACAAAATACTTGGTATAACTCTTAAGGGTGTTACATTTGGAAACGGATTTGGTTTTAACCGTGCCATGCTTTTTCTTATTGACGAAAAATCAAATACTTTAAAAGGTAAACTTGCAATCGGAACAGAAACCGCTGAAGAAGCCTGGAAAGTTTGGGCAGATATACTGCAGAAAAATTATTCTCTTGAAGAATTTCTTTCACTTGAGAAGCTCGAAGAAGGAGAGCTTTCTTCACTTAATCAAAAAATACTTGACATCAGTATCCCGATAAAAAAAGGTGGCATAATTGAGCAATGCCTTAACGATGGTAATCCCAAAAATATTGATCTTACCCTGAACAACATGACAGATGAAGATTTTATAATAAAGGATCCGGAAATAATTGAAAAAGATATTATCGAGCTTGTAAACCACCCCAAGTTTTGTATTATTCCGCTTATATGCAGAACAAAGAAAGTCGGGATAATAATTGTAGATAATAAATATAATAATCGTGAAATAACAAGGGAGGATTGTGTTTTTTTAATGATGCTGGGACAGTTCGCTGCATCTGCTGTAAGAAATACAATTATATATGATGAGTTAAAAGAAAGCCTTAACAAACTTGCAAATGTAAACTACCAGATGAAACTTCTCAAGGAATATAATGAGAACATTCTTGAAAGTATTCCACTCAATGTTTTTGTGGTTGACAAAGATTTTTATATAACAGCCTGCAATAATAATTTTTCAAAACTTCTAAGGACGCCCAAGTTTGAAATAATCGGAAAAAATATCAGGAATTATAATGTTAAAATCGGGGAATACGCTCTTGTTGAGGAAGTTGAAAATGTTCTCAGGAACAGAGATATAAAAGTTTTCAGGAATGTCCGGATAAAAATGTTTGAAAAAGTTAGTGAATCTGTATTTGATTTTACTCTTGTAATATTAAAAAACTCAAAAGACAGTATCGATGGTGTCATAGGCATACTGGAAGATATCACCAGGACTATTAATTTAGAAAAATCGCTTGAAGAAGCTAAAAGGTTTTCAGAACTCGGCAAACTTTCTGCTGCTATTGCACACGAAATAAAAAATCCTCTCATTTCAATAGGAGGATATGCCAACAGAATAAAAAGAAAATATTTCCAGAACAATGAATTTGATGCCAATAATATAGAAATAGTAATCAGTGAAATCCTGCGGCTTGAAAAAATTCTTAATGATATCCTGTATTACGGCTCGGAGAAAAAAATAATTTATGAGGACATTAGTCTTAGCATATTGTTAAAAGACTGTATAAAAATGGCACAGATATCAGCTGAGCTTCATAATATTTCTGTAACGCTTCTGTCCAAAAATAATTACCTTGCTAATGAAAATATAATTATCCATGGCTCATATAATAACTTGAAACAGGCATTCATTAATTTGCTGAATAATGCAATTGAGGCAAGTACCAGCAGGCAGAAGATTTCCATAGACTCAGAAATAATAAAAGAAAATGACAGAGAATGGATAGAAATCAAGATAAATAATGAATCTATCATTCAGTATGAAAAAGATATAAATAATATTTTTACTCCTTTCTATACAACAAAAATACATGGAACAGGATTAGGATTACCGATAACAAAAAAAATTATAGAAGAGCATCATGGCACCATATCGGTTGAAAGTAATTTTGAAAACGGGACAACTTTTA
>DNFX01000155.1 GCA_003486795.1 Actinomycetota bacterium | reverse complement strand
AGGGACAGCAACACTTGCAAAAGTTGCAGCAGTTGCAGGGGAAGACCCACAGATTGATTTAAAAGCTGTTGCTCCTGCTACTGTTGCCATTGCAAGGCCGCCAGGTATGTGTCCTATAAATTTATAGGAACAGTCGAATAGCCTTTTTGCAATACCTGAGTTAAAAGCAATCTGGCCCATAAGTATAAAGAGTGGTATCACAGTAAAACCATATGAATTAAATACGTCGAAAAAATCTTTTGCAAGTAAATTTGATGAAGCACTCCAGGAGATGAGATAGCCGAACCCTAAAAAGCCTACAAGAATCATGGCAAATGCCAACTCTATACCTGTTAGAAACATAATTAGCACTATGGCCAAACCTAAAAGTCCGATACTTACCTCATTCATATTGTCCTCCAGCAATTTTAACGATATCAGATATAAGCACGAGACATTGTATGAAGCAGCATACACCTAATCCATATGCTATAGGATAAAAAGGTATCTGGCGTGTAGTGCTTACCTCGCCTGACCGGTAAAGACCTAACCCGTAAATAAAAAGGTTCCAGCCTATAAAAATGAATAGTACAATACCTGTGATACGTGTTGCAATGTTGAATGCAGCCTGAATTTTGTTCGAAAAACTTTTTACAGCAAAGTCAACAAAGATATGAGCTTTTATCCATGATGTGATCGGAANNTGCTCCTCCAAAACCTACTATTTCGTAGGTTCCGATTATCGGACGATTGAAAAGCCGCAAAAACACATCAGCTACTGTTACAAGCATTATTACCGTTAACGCACACCCGGAGACAATGCTCATCCCTTGGCTTAGTTTTTCGACAATTTTTAGAAATACAGTCATAAGGATCCTCCTGAATTTGATACTGTTTTCTAATACCTTGTTTATTTTATAATGGCTGATAAATATTTCCATTTTTGTATACACTTTGTCAAGCGAAAATATTTCTATTTTATACTTCTATTTTGTTTAGTCAATTTTTGTATATGTATTTTTTATTGTACAATCAACTTGAAGTCTGCATGTTTTTTCAATAAGTTGATTTCTTTATGATGACAGTGTCGAATTGAAAAAAGAGTGAACATATTTTTAGCTGAAATGAAAGTTGCAGCTTTACACCTTTGCCAAAAGATGTTAAAAAATCTATATATGGATATTACCTGCGCTATCCTTGCCGGTGGAAAAAGTAAAAGAATGGGGCGCGACAAAGCAACCCTTCCTGTTGGATCAAAATTATTGATAAACCGGGTATATGATGAAGTAAAAAAGGTTTTTAAAAAGATTATTATAATCTCAAACCATCATAAGAACTTTCCAGGGATAGATTCACCTATTTTTAAAGATATTCTTCCAGTACAAAGTCCTATTACAGGTATTGTATCTGCGCTCCTTTATGCTGATACAACTTATGTCTTTGTGCTTCCCTGTGATGTTCCTTTTGTATCTCAACAATCAATGGAATATATGATATCCAGTATACACGGAGAGGATTTGATAATCCCCAGAACAAGAGATGGCTATGAACCACTTTATGCAATATACAACAGATCATGTATTTCCCATCTGTTCCGAATGATAGCACAGAACAATTTAAAAGCATCCGGTGTCTTGCCCTATATTCCTGTGAGAGAGGTAAGAGGAGAGTGTCCGTATTTTGTTAATAATGGTTATTCTGTATTTACAAATATAAACCAGATCGATGATCTGGAAATACTGCTGAAGAAGTAAGATACTGTAAATCCAAATATCTTTAGAATCGGAAAAAAAGATTGATCTGATCCGGTAAAACCGTTCAAGCGAGGCAGGATGTTAGTTATTGATCAGGGACAGAGGATTCCAAAGAAAAAACAGAAGAGGGATTTTTGTCATCTCGGTGGAGCATCCGTTATTCATGAAATGAAAGAGAAGGACGTTGAAAAAATTCTTAAAATAGAAAAGCAATCTTTTACTACACCCTGGACAGACGAAATGATAACGGAAACATTACTATCGCCTTTATATACAGGCTTTGTAATTGAAGAAAACAATGTTTTGCTTGGTTACATTATGTTATATTCTGTTCTAGATGAAGTTCATATATTGAACCTTGCCGTTGACCCTGATTGCAGAGGCAGAGGCTATGCATCTCAGCTCATACATTATATAATTGAGCATTACAGTAAAAGAGGTGCGTCATATTTTTTTCTTGAGGTAAGGGATAGCAATATCAGAGCCATAAAATTATATAAAATGCTTGGTTTTGAAATAAAAGGAAAGAGAAAGGGATATTATACAGATACTGATGAAGATGCATTGTTGATGGAACTTTCATTGTAGTACACCTTAAATATTTTTTATTATCCAGTAGTTGCAGAATATTTATTATGAGGAATTATGATCGATACAAAAGTCCTGATCAGGGAAAACAATAAAGTAGTTTCGAATTATTTTCTGCTTGAGTTAGAGCCTTATAATAATATTGGAACAGTAAAACCAGGACAGTTTGTTATGCTGAAGATACCAGGTAATGAGGTTTTTCTGAGAAGGCCCTTCAGCATATATGATTATGATGATGGTATACTGACTGTTATGTATAAATCTATTGGTAAAGGTACAGAACTTCTTAGTAAAACAAGAGCTGGGACAGTAACTTCAGTGCTTGCCCCTCTTGGTAATGGTTTCCACATCAATAAAAGAGATGAATATTTAATTGTTGCAGGAGGAATCGGTGTAGCAGGTGTTTGCCATTTGCTTAAAAATATGAATGAAAATAAATCTGTTTTTTTTGGTTGTACTTCTCATCTGGAAACAGCTCTTCTTAAAGATATAATGAAATTCAATCCAGTGGTTTCAACATTGGATGGATCTTTCGGATATAAAGGTAATGTTGTTGAGATTCTGGAAAATTATCTTGAAACAAGTGAAAAACTCGACAGGGAAATCTTTGTCTGTGGTCCGCACGGGATGTTAAAAAGTCTCAAGAAAGTTATTGAAAAAAATAGAATACCATGTCAGGTACTGCTTGAAGAAAAAATGGCATGCGGTCTTGGTCTGTGCTTTGGCTGTGTAACAAAAACTATGGATACTGATGAACCTTACAAGAGGGTGTGCAAGGATGGGCCAGTATTTGATTTATGGGAAATATATCTTTGAAATTATTTGGAAAAATGCTTAAAAACCCTGTAATGAATGCTTCCGGAACTCTTGGCTATGGAAAGGAGATAGATTCCTTATGGAGTATTGAAAGGCTTGGAGCCTATGTTACCAAGGGTTTATCCATGAAACCTCATCATGGAAATCCGCTCCCCAGGATAAGTGAGGAGAGGTGCGGCATGATAAACAGCATAGGTCTCCAGAACATTGGTATCGAACGTTTTTTCGAAGAGCACTTTCCTTTTTTTAAAAGCAGAAATACGCCTGTAATTATAAATTTTTTCGGTTTTACAGAAGAGGAATACATAGATTGTGCAAAAATGATAAAAGAAGACAGTCTTGTTGTTGCCCTGGAGATGAACCTTTCCTGCCCGAATATAAAGAAAGGAGGTATAGGTTTTGGTAAAGAAGCGGAGACGGTATTTCAAATGGTAAATAGTATAAAAAAAGTCACAGATATTCCACTTCTGGCTAAGCTGACCCCTGAAGTTAAAAATATAGTTGATATAGCTGTTGCAGCTTACGAGGGAGGTGCAGACGGATTAACACTTATCAACACTATTCCGGCAGCAGGCATTGATGTAAACAAAAAAGGGGTTTCTATAAAAGGTGGACTGTCCGGTCCGGTTACAAGACCTGTAGCTCTGAGGGCAGTTTACGAGTGTTCCAAGGCAGTTCCCATCCCAATAATAGGAACAGGTGGAATTATGGATACAGGAGATGCGCTTGCATTTTTTATGGCTGGGGCTCAGGCGGTTCAGATAGGTACTGCTACTTTTGTAAATCCCTACGTAATTCCTGAGATAATAGACGGATTGAAAGAATATCTTGATACCAATGGTTGTAAAGACTTTGAGAGTATAATAGGAATTGCTCATGAACGGTAATACTGAACAATTAGCCGAAAACAACAAAGAACTAATCAAATCCATAACAGAAATTCTTGGTGTTCCCGATATCCTTGCAAGAATTCTTGTGTCAAGAGGAATATCCGATATTGAAGAGGCGGAATCCTTCCTGCACCCCCGTCTCGATGATCTTTCCGACCCCTTTTTGCTGCCTGATATGGATAAGGCTGTAAACAGGGTAATTAAAGCGATAGTGGAAGAACAGAATATATGTATTTATGGAGATTATGATGCAGACGGCATTACGTCAACAGCATTGATGGTTAATTTTTTTAAACATCTGGGAAGAACTCCCGATGTTTATCTACCCAAAAGGCATGATGGTTACGGGTTAAACATTGATGCAGTGGACAGGCTTAGAGTCAAGAACCCGGAACTTCTTATCTGTCTTGACTGCGGTTCTTCGAACCACGAGGAAATAAAATTTGCAAAAGAGTCAGGTATTGAAACAGTTGTTATCGACCACCATGAACTGCCGGAGATGATGCCTGCGGCTTATGCTCTTGTAAACCCTAAAAGAAGGGATTCACAATTTCCTACAAGAGAACTTGCAGCTTGTGGCGTGACATTTTTCTTCCTCTGGGCCCTTAGGAGGGTTATGCACAATAAAGGCCTTCTGCTGGGTAACAAAATAAATCTAAAAAAAGAGCTTGACCTTGTGGCCATAGGAACGATGGGGGACATGGTGCCCCTCAGAAAAGATAACAGAATATTTGTTAAATTCGGCATGGAAAACATGAGGCAACAGCCGAGAATGTGGCTTAAGACATTTTTTAAGAAAAATCTCATACCTCGCAGTGGAAGAATTGATGAATATGCCTTGAATTTTATTATTATACCAAGAATCAATGCAACAGGGAGAGTGTCCAGGCCGGAGATTGCCCTTGATTTTCTGGTTTGCAATGAAGAAAGCAAGTCCGAAGCAATGCTCTATGAACTGCAGAAAGCTAATAAAGAAAGGCAGGATAAAGAAAAATTAATTTTAAACGAAATAGAAAGCATTGCAAGTAGCAATAATTTTTCAGATAAAAATTCGATTGTTCTCTTCAACAAAGGCTGGCATGTAGGGGTAATAGGTATAGTTGCACAGAAACTTGTCGAGAAATTCAATAAACCATCTATTGTAATTACTGAAGTAAATGGTATATGGAAAGGGTCGGGTAGGGGAAGCAATGGCATAAATCTGCTTGAGACAATAACATCTTTATCACACCTGCTTTTGAAGCATGGAGGACATAAATATGCCTGTGGCTTATCTATTTTGGAAGAAAATCTTATTCCATTCAGAGATGCCTTTGAAGAAGTTATAAATATTATTCCCCATGAGACAGGNNGAAATCACAGCTGAATTTATTGATTTTCTTGATAAGCTGGCCCCTTACGGGGTTGGCAATCCAAAACCGGATATTCTGTTTTTACCTTCCGATGTTTCATTGCTTAATCAGAGACGTATCAAAATAATTGACAGAGACAAGAAAGTGTGGGACGGGGTAATTCAGAATAAACGTTCCAGTGTTCCGGAATGTAAGATTTCCGGGATAATCGGATACCCCTTCATCAAGAAAGAAAGGGATGAAAATTTCATAAATTTCTATGTAAAAGAGCTTTTATCAGATGAAGATATATCATGAAAATAAAATTTGTTAAAAAGGAAGATACTGATACTAAATCAATATCAATCTTTAATTAACGGGAAGTGAGATTTTAAAAGTGCTTCCCTTGCCTTCTTTGCTTTCTACATCTATTTTACCCCCGCTTGCTTCAACAAGTCTTTTTGAAAGGGAAAGCCCGAGGCCTGTTCCTTCACCCCTTTTCTTTGTAGTAAAAAAAGGTTCAAAAATTTTATCAATATATTCCTGGTTTATACCTGATCCTTTGTCTGTGACTGCTATGAATACATGTCCGCCATCTTTTCCTGTTATGATCCTTATATCCCCTCCATCCGGCATAGCCTGAGTTGCATTCATTACAATATTTACAAGTGACTGTTGTATATTTATTTTATCTGTTTGAATCATGGGAATGTCACTATCTTTTTGAACATAGAGACTGATATTTTTAAATCTTGTCAGGTGGTGTTCCAGAAACATTACTGTATCATCAACAATTGTATTTATAACAATCATTTCCTTTCTGGGTTCATCCATTCTTGAAAATTCAAGAAGTTTTGCAAGTACGTTGGATAATCTACCTGCCTCATGGTCAATCAGACCGGCATATTCCTTTATTTTTTCCTTATCTCCTGCTTTTGTGATGCGTTTGGCAAATCCCTGTATGGAAATAAGCGGATTTTTTATCTCATGGGCAATAGAGCCGGCGAGTTCACCCATAGTGGAAAGTTTGTTAGCCTTTCTGAATTCATCTTCAAAGGCATTGATTTTTTTGTCTCTATCTCTGATTTCCCTTAACTTTTCATTTAAAGCTCTGTAGGCATCATTTAATTCCTTAATATTTGTTTCAAGGAGTATGTTTCTTGTCCGGGAAAGATTTTTTACCTCTTCTATCTCGATTTCAAGCTCCATCAGTCTTTTTTTCAGCTTTTCCAGATGCTCTGGCATGAATTTCTATCCCTTTTTTTG
>DNFX01000288.1:5590-11046 GCA_003486795.1 Actinomycetota bacterium | reverse complement strand
TGTCTTTTGCTTAATTTGGAACCGTCTTTGCCCAAAATCATTGAAAGATGTGCGAATTTCGGAATATTATAACCGAGACTCTTGAAAAGCATTATCTGTCTTGCAGTATTTGTTATATGATCCTCTCCTCTTAGAACATGCGATATTCTCATATCATTGTCATCGACCACCACTGCAAAATTATAAGATGGAGTACCGTCTGATTTAATTAGAACAAAATCGCTTATTACATCTGAAGTAAATCTTATTTCACCTCTGATGAGATCATAAAATATTATTTCATCAGGCTCAACCTTGTATCTTATGGTAAACGGTTTATTTTCCCTTAAATTTGCATTTATATCTTCCTCGCTGAGATAACGGCATTTATTATCATAACCTATCGGCCTGCCTTCAGAAATAAGAGAATCCCTGAGATTTTCAAGTCTTTCAGGAGTGCAGAAACATCTGTAAGCTTTTTTTTCTTCCATAAGCCTCTCTGCTTCCTTTAAGTAAAATTCAAGCCTTTCACTTTGTCTGTAGAATTCATCCCAGTCAAGCCCCATCCATTTTAAATCACTCAATATTGAATTTTCGAATTTTTTATCAGACCTCTTCAGGTCAGTGTCTTCAATTCTTAAAATAAGTTTTCCTCCCATACTCCTCGCAGCAAGCCAGTTAAACAATGCTGTTCTTGCCGTTCCTATATGTAACCCTCCCGTTGGTGAAGGTGCAAACCTGAATCTTATTTCTTTATTAATTCCTTTTTCCATTTGGAAAATCCATATTTAGTATTTTTTAAATAATAACTGAAATAAAAATATTAAAAATATTTATTAATGTTCTTAAATTTTTATTAGATTTTTCGGACTTTTTCAAGCAAGACAATGCTTTGAGCAGCTATACCCTCTTCCCTGCCGCAAAAACCGAGTCCTTCAGTAGTGGTAGCTTTTACACTTACCTCACTAATATCCGTTTCAAGTAACTTAAAAAGTCTTTCTCTTATTCTCTGTATATAAGGAGCTATTTTCGGCTCTTCAAGAATGATTACATTATCACAATTAACAACACGATAACCGCTTTCTTTCATAAGTCTTATTACTTTTTCAAGCAAAACCACACTTGAAATATCTTTATATGTATTGTCGGTATCTGGAAAATGCATTCCTATGTCTCCGAGGCAGCAGGCTCCAAGGATTGCATCGTTTATTGAATGTATGAGAACATCTGCATCAGAATGACCTGCGAGACCTTTATTATAATCAATTCTGACTCCCCCTAATATTAACGGTCGTCCTTCTATAAACCTGTGCACATCATACCCTATTCCAATCCTAAGCATCTTTTGACTTCCCTCTTCAGTGAACACCGTTTTTAGAAATAATTAATTCTGCCAGAAATAAATCTATGGGCGTTGTTATTTTAATATTTTCATGGTTTCCCTTTATTATCTTAACCTTGTAACCTATTTTTTCAACAAGCATAGCGTCATCAGTTGCTGCAGTTTTATCTGATTCTGCACATTTGTAAGCCTCTAAGAGAACATCTTTAAAAAAGGTCTGCGGAGTCTGGGCATGATAGATAGTCTCTCTGGGAATAGTTCTAACACAATCATCACTCCTGTCCATCTGCTTAATTGTCTCATAAGCAGGAGCAGCAAGAATCACGCCTTTTACTTTATCATCTTCTTCATTGAATTCCAGAAGCTTTTTAAAAAGCAAATCCACATCTGTCGGATAAATAAGAGGCCTTACTCCATCATGAACCGATATCATCTCACATTTATCTGGAATGAATTTCAATGCATTACCAACTGTTTCTTGTCTTGTTTCACCGCCTATTATCAGTCTTGTTACTTTGTCAAAACCGTATTTACTGATAATATTTTTCTGTGTATATTCAATAAATTCAGCCGGGATAAGAATAAATATTTCATCTACAAGCTTTGATTTCTGAAAAACATTTATCGTATGCGCAAGTATGGGTTTCCCGCATAGTTTTATAAATTGTTTATTTATATTTGCTCTTAACCTTGTGCCTTTGCCTGCAGCTGTGATTATTCCAAGATTCATTGTTCTCCATTTGCTACTTTTGAAAAAATCATCCGACCAGCAGGAGTTTGAAGAATTCCTGTGATTAAAATGTCAATTTCCTTTCCTACAAGCCTTTTACCGCCCTCTATTACAATCATGGTACCATCTTCAAGATAAGCAATTCCCTGCTCTTTTTCCTTTCCTTCTTTGATAACCTCAACCTTCATTTTTTCACCTGGGAATACTATGAGTTTTAAAGCATTCTGGAGATCATTTATGTTAAGGACTGTAATACCTTTCAGCTTAGCTACTTTATTAAGATTGTAATCAGATGTAACAATTACTGCCTCAAGTTCTTTGGCAAGTAAAATCAACTTTGAGTCTACCGTATTTTTTTCCGGAAAATCACTCTCCAGAAATTTTATATTCAGTTTTTTGTTATCCCTGAGTTTCTGCAGAATGTCAAGTCCACTTCGTCCTTTAAGTCTCTTAAGATTATCTGAAGAATCTGCAATACCCTGCAGTTCATTAACAATAAAACCCGGTATGATAATTTCACCTTCAATAAATCCGGCCATTATAATATCAGCTATTCTTCCATCTATTATTGAACTGGTATCAAGTATCTTTGGTTTTGCTTTGATTCTTTTAATATCTATTTCCGTTTCCGGGATGTCTGCATTTTCTTTTTCCGGTTTTTCCTTTTTGTTTAATCTGAAAATCATTACAAGAAGTTTCTTATTCCTTAATGCAAGAATTATACCTGCATAAGAAAAAACAAGAATCACAAAGATCGGAATAAAAATACCTACAAAAGGGATAGATCTTAATGCAACGGATACAAGAAGGCCCAGAATTATACCTGTTGTCAGGCCGAGAAATCCGATTATAAGATTATTACCGGGAATATTTTTAACCTGCCTGTCAATTTCAGTTACATCTTTTATGATGCGTTTTCCTATAAGAGTACCGAATAGATAACCTAAAAATGCAAAAATTATGATTCCAGCAAACTGCCCTATTAATAAAAAATTACCTATAAGGTAATCAGTTAAGAAAATATTTACCAAATAATATCCTGCACCAGCACCAACAATTAGAAAAACTACTTTAAATATGAGCAATACCATAAAAACCTACCAATATTATTTAATTTTATAAATTTATCTTGGTATCCAATCCTCCTTTTCCATTATATATCTCATTATAAAAATAATATTCAGAATATTTTTTAAGCCTGTCATAAAATGTTTTGGCTTTAATTTTTCCAAGTCCGGTTACATTTGCCAGATCTTCGACATCAGCCTCCATAATATTCTTGAGATTCTCAAACCTGTTAATTATATTAGTAATTATTCCCTGGGGCAATCTAATTACTTCGGAAATAATCCTATAGCCTCTTGCATGGACATTGTGCTCAATAGGATTATCTTCTTTTTTATAACCAAGAAGCTCTATTATTGATTCCAGATCAGAAATCTCATCTGAACCCATACCGAGTATTTTGTCTTTTAGTTTTAAAGGATCAGTTTTTATATCTTCAGTAACATAATCTTTTATTATTTTTATATAACTATCTTCAACATTGTCCATAAGTTCAGCAATCTGCATTTTAAGAAGCCTTCCGTCTGTCCCCAGTTCTGTTATATATTTATTTACTTCTTTTGCTGTTTTATGAACAATAATTGCTTTCTGAAAAACACTTGCTACATCAAAAAGAGTGACTATACCTTCAAGCTCCCTGACAGTAAGATTCTGCAGTAAATGATCAAGTCCTGTTTTGAATTTCTCAAGTGTCTGTAGAGCCTGATTTGCCTTAGATAAAATAATTCTTGGTTCTTCAAGAATATATTTTATATTTTCTATATATAGGGTAACTGCATCTCTTTTTTGTGAGATGGAAATAACAAGCTCTTTTGTCTGCTTTGCAGTCCGCTCGGCAGTAATATGTCTTGTACCTGTTTCAGATGTAGGGATATCAGGGTATGGAAAAAGATGTGTATTCGCATACAGAATTCTTTTTGTATCAGTGCTTAAAATAATTGCACCATCCATTTTGGCAAGTTCATAAAGTTTGGCAGGTCCGTAATTACAGCCGATATAAAATCCTCCATTTGCAATTTTAAGAACAGCTTCAGAATCTCCAAGGACCAGAAGTGCACCTGTCTTTGCCTGGAGAATATATTCTATACCGAGTCTGAGATCAGTTCCGGGTGCAACCCTTTTCAGGCATTTTAAGAGAAGTTCTTCTTCTTTGACATTCATATTAAATAATCAGATGCTTTTTATAAAATTTCTGATAAATTAATGTTTAAACATTAATTACAGATATTAATAATACAATAAATCAAAAAATAAGTAATAGTAAAATTCACTGTCATTATACTTTAAGTGTTGATTTAAAGAATTCTTCCGTATCGAATTTCAGTATATCTTCTTCAGCATTTACTCTTATACTGCTTCCCGGTTTTATTTCTCCAAGTATTATTTTTTCGGAAATCGGATCTTCTATGAGAGTCTGTATAGCTCTTCTCATAGGTCTTGCACCCATTACCGGATCAAAGCCTTTCTCAATCAGTAAATCTTTTGCAGAATCAGAAAGCTCAAGATTAATTCCCTGATTTTCAAGCTGATTCTGAATCCTTGCAATCATTAAATCAATGATTTTGCATACTTCCTCTTTTTTAAGCTTGTGAAATACTATTATTTCATCAAGTCTGTTTAAAAATTCAGGTTTAAATGTGTTCTTTAATTCACTTAGTACCTTGCTTTTGATTTCATTATATGATATTTCCTCATTATCGTTTTTCTGGAATCCGAAAGGATTATTTTTCTGTATTTCTTTTGCACCGAGATTTGAAGTCATAATTATAACGGTATTTTTGAAGTCGACTCTTCTTCCCTGTGAATCTGTCAGATGCCCGTCCTCGAATATCTGGAGAAGTATGTTGAATACATCAGGATGAGCTTTTTCAATTTCGTCAAGAAGAATAACGCTATAAGGTTTCCTTCTTATGGCTTCAGTCAGCTGACCTCCCTCATCATAACCTACATACCCCGGAGGTGAACCGACAAGCTTTGAAACTGAATGCTTTTCCATATATTCGGACATATCGACCTGAATCAATGACTCTTCCTTGCCGAATAAAAATTCAGCTATTGTTTTTGCAAGCTCAGTCTTTCCGACTCCGGAGGGCCCCAGAAAGATGAATGAGCCAATAGGTCTTTTTGGGTCTTTGAGTCCGGATCTTGAACGTCTTATTGCTTTTGAAACAGTGATTACTGCTTCATCCTGACCAATTACCCTTTTATGGAGACTATCCTCCATGTGCATAAGTCTTTCTGTTTCTTTTTCAGTCATTTTATAAACGGGAACACCTGTCCAGTTGGAAAGCACCTCTGCTATTTCATTCTCATCCACTTTTTCTTTGCCTGACTTCTCCA
>DNFX01000288.1:0-5498 GCA_003486795.1 Actinomycetota bacterium | reverse complement strand
ACCCTTGAAGCTGCCTCATCTATAAGGTCTATAGCTTTGTCAGGCAGAAATCTGTCTGAAATATAGCGCTGAGACAATTTCGCGGCAGCTATTATGGCATCATCGGTAATTGTAATGCCGTGAAAATTCTCATATCTTTCTTTTAACCCCTTAAGTATCTCTATGGTTTCATATATAGATGGTTCATCAACATAAATTGGTTGAAATCTTCTTTCAAGTGCTTTATCTTTCTCAATATATTTTCTGAATTCAGTTATTGTTGTCGCACCTATTGTCTGGATTTCACCTCTTGCAAGCATGGGTTTCAAGATACTTGCCGCATCTATCGCTCCTTCTGCCGCTCCTGCTCCGACAATATTATGAACCTCGTCTATAAAAATAATTATTTCGCCATCTTCCTTTATTTCCGCAAGTACTTTCTTCAGTCTTTCTTCAAAGTCACCTCTGTATCTTGAACCGGCTATCAGAGAGCCGAGATCAAGGGTAAATATCCTTTTATTCTGAAGGTTTGCAGGAACCTCTTTTGTTGAAATATACTGAACAAGTCCTTCCACAATAGCGGTCTTGCCAACACCTGATTCTCCGATGAGTATGGGGTTGTTTTTTGTCCTTCTTGAAAGTATCTGCATTATTCTTTCAATTTCTTTTTCTCTTCCTACTACCGGATCCAGCTTGCCTTCTGCTGCCAGGCTGGATAAATCTCTTCCGAACTGGCTGAGCGTTTTTAATACTTTTTTCTGTGACTTGCCGGCAGAGATATTATCATTTGCTGAATAAAAAGGATATTTTCTGAGTACTTCTTTTATTACCTCTTTTGTATTATCAAGATTTATACCCATGCTGTTCAAAACACGTGCGGCAACTCCTTCACCTTCCCTTAGAAGGCCAAGCAAAATATGTTCTGTCCCTATATAATTATGACCCATTTGCAGCGCTTCCCTCAAAGAAAGTTCAAGTACCTTTTTAGCTCTTGGTGTAAAAGGAATATGTTCATATGAATCAGATGAACCTTCAGTAACAACAGCCTTTACTGCAAGTTTTATTTCTTCACCCGAGAACCCCATTTCAAGAAGAACTTTTGAAGCAATTCCTTCCTGCTCATCAAGAAGACCCAGGAGTATATGTTCCGTTCCGATATAATTCTGTTTTAAGAATCTTGCTTCGTCCTGCGCTTTTACTACTACTTTTCTTGCTCTTTCCGTAAATCTCTCAAACATTTTTACCACCTTGATTCATTTTCCCCAAATCAGCCGATTACAAACCTGCAATATTATCCTTAAGTATTTCATCCCTTACAATACATGCTCTTACGAAATCAATTTCGTCAATTGATGCTTTTTTATTCTTTATATGGTTAAGTTCAATATTGGAATCAGTAATCAGCTCTATTAATTTATAAAAATCAAAATACCTGATTTCATCAATTATTTTCAGATCCATTCCGAATTTAATAATCGAAAGAAGCTCGACTGCCTCTTCAAAAGAAAGCACTTTTGCATATTTAATCATTCCAAAAGATCTGAAAACACTATCCTCAATTATAAAATTAATATCATTACTTATCTCTTTTTTTGCATTATTTTCTTCATCAATAATATTATGCGCTATTGCATCAAGTTCTTCGATTATGGTTTCTTCATTTTTCCCGAGAGTCACAAGATTCGAAATTCTGAAAAGGTTTCCAATTATTTCATTGCTTTCTGATATATAGCTGCTTACACCATAACCAGTCTGATTAAGGTTTTTTATAAAGTCAATTATCCTGGTACTTATTACAAGAGATGGCAGATGGGCAAGTATCTCCACCTTGAGTCCGGTTCCCAGAACTGACGGATTTGATGTCAGATAACCTAAATTCTGGCTGAAAGAAAAACTTAATTTTTTTTCAAGTTTTTTTTCAATTTTTAATACTTCCCTGTAACATTCTTTAACTTTTATTCCAGCCATACGACATTGTATTTTAAGATGTTCGTCTTCATTTATCACTATGGCAATAAGTTTTTTCCTGTTTACATAACCTGACTGCAGTATCATTCCTTTACCGGCAATTTTCTGAATCATTGATGCAGAAATCAGCCTCTTGTCAATCAATAGCTGTCTGTGTATCCTCGGGATATCTCTTATATAATAGAATTTAAAATTATTTAAAAATTTTATTGAATTCTTTGCTTCCTGAATCTGAAAAAGAATATTCTCTTTTTCAGTCCTGTCATTGGTTTCATTGAATTTATAACCTGAAACATTTCTGAAAAGATAGGCGGAACTGTTTAATATGATATCCTGTTTTAGGGAATTATCATATCCGCAGCCTATTTCATTCAAATCTTTTAACTCTATGTTTTTTTCTTCCATTTATCTCCTGTTCCTTTTTATGGAAAGATGAAGCTGTTTCTGTAGACTAGTAATCTTATCTCTTAATTTTGCAGCTTCTTCAAAATTTTCAATTATTATCTGCTCTTCAAGCTTGAATTTAAGATCTTTGATCTTTTTTTCAATTTTAAGCCTTTTATTGCAATTCAGCGGAATTTTGCCTTTATGCTCGATTCCTGATTGTATTATCTTTATAAAAGGATTTAATTCAACCTTAAAATCTTCATAACATTTTGGACAGCCAAGGCGTCCTGATTTTTTTAACTGTGCAATGGAAATGCCACAGCTGCTGCATTTTTTATCCTCTTTTACATTCAGACTCAGCTCATACTGATTCTGCCCTTCATCTAAAAAATTACCATCGATTATCTGGTTCAGATCAATAGCCAGAATATTAAATAATGAACTTTCTTTATTGCCATCATTTGCAGCATCATTTAAAAAAGAAAAATCTTTTATGCATTCCCTGCATAGATTTATCTTCTGAAGCTCTCCATTATTACCCAGAGTAATAAAATGTATAAAAGCTTCATTTTTTCTGCAATTATCACAAATCATTAAAACCTACCTGTTTCAAAAATAAAAATTACAAATATATCAAATTTAATAAATCAGACAAATAATTATACAATAAATCACAAGCTGATTATAACATTTTTGGTTATAAAATTTAAACTGGGTAAAAATGCCAAACAGGAAAAATCCCTTGTCAGATTAAATATCTTTTTCCTGTCTCATAAGCGGAAAAAGAATTACATCTCTTATCGACTGGCTTTCCGAGAGAATCATTGCAAATCTGTCAATTCCTATTCCTTCACCGCCTGTCGGAGGCATTCCGTATTCAAGCGCTTTAAGAAAGTCTATATCTATTTTGCCTGTAATTCTTTCTTCCTCATCTTTGCTTTTAACCTGCATCTTAAATCTTTCAAACTGGTCTCTGGGGTCTATTAATTCTGAGAAAGCATTGGCTATCTCTTCTCCGCCTATAAAAAGTTCAAATCTTTCTGTAAGTTCAGGATTGTCCTGTTTTTTACGGGCAAGTGGAGATATTTCAACAGGATAATCTTTTACAAATGTAGGATTAATTAGTTTCTGTTCAACAAAATTTTCAAAAAGCTCATTTATTATTTTACCCTTGCCGTCACTATCTTCAGTTTTTATATTTTTCTCTTTTGCAATATCTTTAAGCTCGCTAATATCCATTTTAAAATCAACTTTTATCCCTGCATATTTTTTCAAGGCATCAATCATTGTTATTTTTTCCCATTTTCCATCAAGATTTATCTCACTGCCTCTATAATTAAACTTTGACAAACCTGTAGCTTTTAAAGCAACGAACTTTAATAATTCTTCAGTAAGATCCATCAGTTCATTATAATCAGAAAAAGCCTGGTAAAATTCGAGCATGGTAAATTCAGGGTTATGCTTGTATGAGATACCTTCATTTCTGAAATTCCTGTTAATTTCAAATACCTTCTCAAAACCGCCTACTATAAGTCTCTTGAGATATAATTCCGGAGCAATTCTCAGATAAAGCTGCATATCCAGCGCATTATGATGAGTTACGAATGGTTTTGCGGTAGCACCTCCTGGAATAGGCTGAAGCATGGGTGTTTCAACCTCCAGAAATCCTCTTTTATTAAGAAATTCCCTGAATGCTTCTATCATCTTTATTCTTATAAGAAAAGCTTTTTTAACATCAGGGTTTACAATAAAATCAAGATATCTCTGTCTGAATCTGGTTTCTTTGTCTCTCAGTCCATGCCATTTTTCCGGAAAAATTCTTAAAGATTTACTAAGTAGTATAAAGTCCCTGACGTTGATCGTCAGCTCATTTGTATGAGTTTTAAATATTTTCCCCTCAATACCTATAATATCTCCTATATCAAGACTGAGAAAAGCATTATATTTTTCTTCTCCCACATTATTAATATTGAGATAGAGCTGAATCTGACCACTGAAATCCTTTATAATGCCAAAGGTTGCTTTTCCATGTTTTCTGAAAACCATTATCCTTCCGGCAATCAGAAATATCTCTTCTATCTTTTCCTGATTATCTATTTCCGAATATTTCTTCTTTAAGGTATCAATATCTGTATTAGGTTTGAAATCTCTGGAATAAATATCTTTCGAATTCTCCCTCAGATTTTTAATTTTCTCAATTTTCAGCTTAAGTGGTTCGCTTAACGGATCTTCCAGTTCAAGAAGATATTCAGCATCGGAATTTTCTATATTTTCTATATTAAGTATCGGGTTTTCATAATCAGGAGTTTTCTCATTTTTTATGTTTTCGGTCATGATAATATAATATCCAATCTTTTTATTTAAATATTGTTACTGGGATAACTAAACTATATCTATTATTTTTAATCTCAATATTTTTCCGGGTATCTTTACCGAAATTTCATCCTTGATTTTTCTTCCAAGCAGTGCTTTCCCAAGAGGTGATTCATCTGAAATCTTCATATTCTCAGGTTCAGATTCAACAGAGCTGACGATTTCAAATTTTTTATTTTTATTTTCATCGAGATCTCTTACAACTACAATCGAACCAATGTCTACAGAGTCTTTGTTTACTTATTTATCGACAATCACATAATTCTGAAGAATATCATTTATCTGCTCTATTCTTCCTTCAATAAAAGCCTGTTCATTTTTTACGTACTCGTANNTCTGCAATTTCTTTTCTTTTATTTTTTACCAGATAATCAAGATCATTCAAGAGTTTTTTATAACCTTCTTGAGTTATTCGATATTCTTTCATTAGGATTATCTCCTGAAAAATTAAACATTAAAAAATATGTGCACGTATTATATTGCAATATAATGTAGTTGTCAAAAAAGAATTATTGACAAAAGGAAATACTGACAAAAGGAGCTATTATCGTTTACCATTAATAGAAAGTAACAAAATAGTAAACCCGGAAATTATACAGTAACAGAATTACAATCTGAAAATTAACCAAATCTTCCGGTTATATAATCTTCGGTTCTTTTGTCAGAAGGATATGTAAAAATCTTTTTGGTATCTTCATATTCAATAAGCCTGGCAGCTTTCCCTTGTTCTTCCATTAAAAGAAAGGCAGTCTTCTGGGAAACTCTTGCGGCCTGCTGCATATTATGGGTAA
>DNFX01000117.1:6233-8761 GCA_003486795.1 Actinomycetota bacterium | reverse complement strand
GCCTGCAAGATAATATTCAGCAATTATTTCTCCGGCTTTTCCTATAAGTCTGTTATTCTTTTTCACTTGAAAAACTTATCTGTCGGCAATTATTAATTTTAAATGATTTTCTGTGTATCGGACAGAATCCCAGTTTATTTATTGCATTTATGTGCTCCGGAGTTCCATATCCTTTATTATTTACAAAATCATATCCTGGATATATACTGTCAAATTTTTTCATGATTTTATCTCTGGATACTTTGGCTATGATTGATGCAGCACATACAGATACGCATAACTCATCGCCATTAACAACAGGCAGCACCGGAATCTCTGAATCAAAAGCTAATGCATCTGTTATTATTATTTCAGGTTTTTTTTGTAAATTCCCAACAGCTTTCCTGAATACCTCTTTATTAGCAATTCCGAGCCTGATTATATCTATTTTCTGTGAACTTATTTTTCCTATTCCATAAGCGGTACAGCAATTTATTATTTTTTCATAAAGTTCATTTCTTGATTTTTCTTTTAATTTTTTGGAATCATTTATTTTTTCAATAAAATAATTTTCCCTTGGAAGAATAACTGCTGCGGCAACTATCGGACCAGCGAGCGCACCTCTGCCTGCTTCATCAATACCGGCAATAAAATCATACCCCTGAAGATAGAGGCTGTCTTCAAACACTGAGAGGCTTGTAATCCTTTTTGACTCAGATAATTCCATTTCCAGATCCTGAATTTGACTATTTTACAATTTTAACTCTTGAGGGCGGCCAGTAGATGAAAAATACCTTTCCGAAGATTTCAGATTTCATTATAGGGCCGAAGTATCTGCTATCATAGCTGTTATTCCTGTTATCGCCCATGACAAAAATCTCATCCCTGCCTATTTTAAAGGATTGTTCCGTATATAAAGGTTTATCTTCAGGATTATAAAAATCTTCTTCAAGTTTTTTATCATTTATATAAATACTTCCGTCATCTTTAAGAGTAACAGTTTCGCCTTCAAAAGCAATTGCCCTTTTTACAAGATCTTTATTATTGTCTACAGGTGAATGAAACACTATAACTTCGCCTCTTTCAATACCGAAATATTTATAAGAGAACTTATTTACAATAACTTTATCATTCACCATGAGGGTTGGTTCCATTGAAGGAGTAGGGACTACAAAAGGTTCAAAAACAAATATTCTAAAAAGTACGGATACAAGAGCTGCGCAAAGAATGACGAGAAGGTATGACAATAATTCTTTGGAACGACTTTTTTCTTTTTTCGAAGAAACTAAATGTTTGCCCATTGGCAAAAATTAAATATTGATTTCTATTGCTCTACGGTTCTGACTCTGGATTTCTTGCCTATTTTATCTCTCAGATAATATAATTTTGCTCTTCTTACAATTCCTGTATTTACTTTTTCTATTGAATGGATCATGGGAGAGTTAATAAGAAAAGTCCTTTCAACACCAACGTTGAAAGATATTTTTCTGACAGTAAAGGTTTCGTTAAGACCGCTGCTCTGCCTGTTTATAACAATACCCATAAAAGTCTGGATTCTTTCCTTGTTCTCTTCTTTTATTTTAATATTTACTTTTACCTTGTCACCAGGTTTAAAGTCAGGTATATCGTTTCTGTAATATTTGCTCTCAATCTTTTCAAGCCCGTTCATCTTTTCTCCAAATCTATGATAAGAATTTTAATCATCATTAATTTTAAAAAATAACCTTAAGAATATAAATAATTTAAAAAGATTTGTCAAATAAATCCGGCCTTCTTTCTTTGGTAATTTCCTCAGATTTCTGTCTTCTCCATTTTTCAACTTCTGCATGATTGCCGCTTCTAAGTATTTCGGGTACTTTCTTATCTTTAAATTCCAAAGGTCTTGTGTATTGAGGATATTCAAGTAGATTCTTTTCAAAAGATTCTACCTCAAGTGATTCAATACTGTGAATTACTCCGGGCATAAGCCTGGCAATGCCCTCAGTCAGAATCATTGCAGGAAGTTCGCCTCCGGTAAGGATATAATCGCCTGCTGAAATTTCCAGATCTACAACCAGCTCGGACACCCTTTCGTCTACTCCCTCATATCTTCCACATAACATAATAATATTTTCAAGCTGAGATAAATCTTTTATTAATTTCTGATTTAATACTTTACCTCTGGGAGTAAAAAGAACTGTTTTCTGTTTTTCCCTGCTTATATTTCTATTAGCTTTTTTTATGTAATCTACTGCATCAAAAAAAGGCTGGACCATCATTACCATACCGAATCCGCCACCATAAGGCTTGTCATCTACTTTTCGATGACGGTCTTTTGTAAAATCTCTCAGATCATGAACGTTGAGCCTTATTATTTCCTTACTGAAAGCTTCTTTTATAACTCCATAATTAGTAAAATTTTTAATAAGTTCAGGGAAAATTGTTACAATGTCGATTATCATGACTATTATTCTGGAATTAATTTATTATGTATTTTATCAGGCTATATTTATATTTTTAAATATATTCCGGAATCTTATTTAATATTATTTTTTCTGATTTGATATCTA
>DNFX01000117.1:0-6220 GCA_003486795.1 Actinomycetota bacterium | reverse complement strand
TACCCTGCAGAACATCTTTTACTTTTGCCAGCGGGGTTCCCTCAGGATTTTCGATTATGCACCCTATCAAGTCATCTATCCAGAATTTCTCCTCATCTGTATCAGGCAGATCCGTTTCTTTTCTAAAAAGCCTGCTGCCTCTTAAAGACTCTGCCTCACTGCGGCTGTTTATTTCCCTGAATTTGACAATAGCACTTTTACGGATAATCAAATCAGGATTTTTTATATTTTCAATTTCAAGAGAACCTGTTACGGAATCATCAAGAAGTAAAACAAGACCCGGTATAATAGTATTGGGATAATCAGTAATTATATTTAAAATAACCTCACCTTTTATCCCATGAGGCTTACTGATTATCCCAACTAATCTAAGTTCAAATTTTTTTTCAGACATTTAAATGTCTAAAATATATATAAATTAACAAATTCAATCAATAATTTTAACTATGGATGATTTTCCTCTTTTTGCAGAAGCAGCTCTCATAACAACTCTTATGGCATTCGCTGTTCTTCCTTTTTTCCCTATAACTTTGCCCAAATCATTCTCGGCAACCTTAAGCTTAAAAATTACAGTCTTGTCTCCTTCCTCTTCTTCAGTTATCTGTACTTCATCAGGGTTATCAACCAGCTCTTTTACTATGTACTCTAGTAATTCTTTCACTATTTACCTCCAGTTATTGATTACTTTCACTATCGCTTTTTAAATTGACTTTGACTATATCAAACAATTTCCTGACAGTATTTGTAGGAGTTGCGCCTTTTTTCAGCCAGTCTATGGCTTTTTCTTTATTAAGCTCGATTGTCGAGGGGTTTGTCTTGGGATCATAGGTCCCTATATTTTCAATAAATCTTCCGTCACGTGGAGAATGGCTATCTGCAACAATAATTCTGTAAAATGGCTGCTTCTTAGAACCCACTCTCGTTAATCTAATCTTTACGCTCAAATCAATTCCTCCTGTAATTGGTATATACCATATTTTCACATTGTTTAAAATTATATAGATTTATAAAAAACTTGCAAAATATTTTTTAAAGTTGTTTTTATACACTAAAAAAATATATTAAATTAATATAAAAATATTTAATTTTTATCAGAGATATTTTAAAACCTTCGTTTCATAAAATCAAAATTTTTCATGCCGCCTCCGCCTGAGAACTGTTTTAGCAGATGTCTTGTGTTTTCAAATTGTTTCAAAAGATTGTTCACATCGTTTACGCTCGTTCCGCTTCCGCCTGCAATCCTTTTTTTTCTGCTACCGTCTATTAAATTCGGCTGTCTTCTTTCCTCAGTTGTCATTGAATTTATTATAGCTTCTATCCTGTCAAGGTGTTTGTCATCAACACTAATACCTTTAAGAGCTTTGTTTTTGCCCATCATGGGAAGCATTTCAAGAATTTTGTTAAATGAACCCATTTTTTTTATACTCTTTAGCTGAAAAATGAAGTCTTCAAAATTCAGCTCATTTTTATATATTTTTTCTTCAAGCTCTTTTGCTTTTTTGTCATCTATTATTTTTTCAGTTTTCTCTATCAGTGAAAGTACATCTCCCATACCCAGTATACGCGAAGACATTCTATCAGGATAAAAAATATCAAAATCCTCTATCTTCTCACCTGTAGATATAAATTTTATCGGCTTCTTTATCACATGATTTATCGATAAAGCAGCGCCTCCTCTTGAATCGCTGTCAAGCTTGGTAAGAATAATACCATCATATTCAAGTCTCTGATTAAATTCTTTTGCAACATTTACAGCTTCCTGACCGGACATAGAATCCACAACCAGATATATCTGATGTGGTTTGATTTCTCTTTTTATTGAAACTGCTTCTTCCATCATTTCTTCATCAATCTGCAATCTTCCTGCAGTATCAATTATGACCACGTCTGAATAATTTTTTCTTAAATAATTAATTCCATTTTGCGCAATTTTCAAAGGACTTCTGCTATTGTCATCATGATAGACCTCACAATTTATTTTTTTGGAATAATCAATCAGCTGCTGTATTGCTGCTGGCCTGTATATGTCTGCGGCAACAAGACCAACTTTTTTCGAGTATTTTGATTTAAGAAGATTGGCAAGCTTTACACTTACTGTTGTTTTCCCTGTTCCCTGAAGTCCCACAAGCATGATAACAGTAGGTATTCTTTGAGAAAAATTAACCAGGCTTGAACCTCCACCAAGAATTTTTGTCATTTCTTCATTTACTATTTTAATAATCTGCTGAAAAGGTGTCAGGCTTTCAAGGATATTCTCTCCGACAGCTTTGTTTTTTATATTTTCAAGCAATTCCTTTACAACGCCAAAATTAACATCGGCCTCAAGCAATGCCAGCTTGATTTCTCTTAAAGCATCATCCAGATCCTTCGGGCTTACCTTCCCTTTGTTTTTAATTTTAAAAAACAAATCTTCAAATTTTGATGTAAGAAATTCAAACATATCTTTTATCCAATCAGTTCATTTACAAATTCCAGAGGATTAAAATACTCTATATCATTTATTTTCTCCCCAAAAGTAACAAGTTTGACAGGTATTTTTAAATCATTTTTAATTGTGATTACTATTCCGCCTTTTGAAGTACTGTCTGTCTTTGTAAGTATAATGCCTGTAATGCCTATTGAATCATTAAATATTTCTACCTGTGATTTCGCATTCTGTCCGACATTGGAATCAATTACCATTAATACTTCATCCGGCTCCCTGCCCATTTTTTTTATTATCACTCTTTTTATTTTCTTTAATTCATCCATAAGATTTGAAGAAGTCTGCATTCTTCCGGCAGTATCGATGATAACAATATCTGCTTCTTTTGCAACTGCTTTGTCAAGGCTGTCAAAAACAACAGCTCCGGGATCGGAAAAACGCTGATGATGAACAACTTCAATACCAATTTTTTCACCGAAATACCGGATCTGTTCAATTGCAGCGGCACGAAAAGTGTCGGCTGCAGATATTATGATTTTCTTCTTATCATTTGCCAGAAGATTTGCAAGCTTTGCGATACTGCTTGTTTTTCCAACACCATTGACACCCACTATCAGAAAAACTGAAGGTTTTACCGGACTGATATTTAATCCTGTATTGTTTTCACCTGACTGAAGTATATCCAGGATATATTCTTTTAAACGGTTTTTCAATATTGCCGGATCGCTGATATTTTCCTTAAAGCTGTATTCCCGCAGCTTATTGATAAGATAGTTAACAGTTTCAAAACTTATATTTCCAAGAATAAGTTCTTCTTCCAGCAAATCCCAGAAATCGTCTCCTGCTTTTGTAAATTTGTTCCAAATATAGCTTAGATTTTTAAATAATTTAAACATTAACTACCCTAAGTTTTTCGGAAACTATTTTTGTTACACCATTTGACTGCATAGAAAAACCATATATGATATCTGCAATTTCCATCGTTTTTTTCTGATGACTTATTATGATTATCTGCCTGTTCTCTGAAAAAGTTTTTACAAGTGTCAGAAATCTGTCGAGATTTGCATCATCAAGAGCTGCATCTATTTCATCAAATATATAAAATGGCGAGGAATTTGTAGCAAATATAGAGAAAAGAAAAGCTATTGAAACAAGCGCTTTTTCTCCTCCCGAAAGAAGCTGCAGGGATACGCTCTTGTTACTTCCTGTATCAGCTTTAATATCGATACCAAACTCATCTTCATCATAGTTTTCAGAATCTTTGATAATCAGTTCACCTTCACCTGTTGGGAAAAGTATCTTAAAATAAAATTTAAAATTCTCATTAATTTCCTGGAACTTTTCATTAAAGAATTTTTTTATTTCCGAATTCAGATCAGCAATTATGTTTTCCAGTTCTTTTTTACTTTCTACCAGATCATCTTTCTGGCTGTTTAAAAAATCAAATCTTTCTTTTATCTTTTCATATTCAAGATGAGCATTAGGATTTATATTTTTATAACCCTGCAGCTGATTTTTCAGATATCTTAATTTTTTTTCAGAATTCTCCGGGTCCTCAGACTCTTTATAATTTTTTAATATAAAATCAAGTGAAAGGTTATAATCGTCAAATATTTTAATTGTAAGATCTCTTACTTTTTCTTTTATCTGTTCTTTTTTCAAATCAGATCTGTAAGAATCATTATCAAGAAAATTTTTTCTTGAATTAAGCATATTTATTTTTTCATCAAAACTGTTATAAAGAGCAGTTTTTTTATTATATTCTTTCTTTTTTTTCTCAAATTCAGAATTTATAATTTCTTCAAATCTTGAAGATTGTATGGATAATCTTTTCAGCATTGCAGATAAAATATTAATATCTTTAATTATTTTATTAACTTCTTTTTTAACATTATCCAGTTTCAAAGTTTTTTCTTTCATGCTGCTATCAGTATTAATGGAATCATACTTATGAGAAGATTTGTTAATTGCTTTTTCCTTTTTTAACTTTATTTCCTCGAAGATTATTTTTTTTATTTTAATGAATAAAATATTTAATTTACTGAACTTTTCGTTCAAATCATCAAAATATTCCGGTTTAACCAGTTTCCCCAAGCTTTTATAAACATCTTCAAACAATATCTGATATTTTTTTATTTCTTTTTCAAGTTCATCAAAAACTGAAATCAGCTTCTCTCTGTCTCTGTCAGTCGCATTCTCGGAATAAGCATCTTCTCTGCTGGAAATATTGCTGAAGCTAAAATCTATCATATTGATAATGGTTTCAACTGAAGTCTGGCGATTACTTATTAAAAGTTGGATGCTTCCAAGTTTGTTCAGATAATAATGGAAATTATTTATTCTATCTTCAAAATCCGACAAGATGGATTTCTGTCTGGAATTCTCATCCTCAAACATTATCCTGCTATCATTTAATTCATTTAATTTTTTATCTATGTCTCTGATTTCCCTGAGGTTTTCTTCTGTTTTTTTGTTCTCAATATCCCATTGAGAATTAAGATTGTTTATGGTTGATATAAATAAAGATAGCTCGACATTTTTTAATTCTGCAGCTATTCTGCTCAGCTCCCTTGATTTTTTTGCTTCCGTTTCCAGTGGATCCATGGTTCTTTTTATTTCTTTTATCAGATCATTTATCCTGTCAATATCTTCAGCTACATTTGCAAGTTTTGCTTTGGATTTGTCTCTTCTGATTTTATGTTTTGAAATTCCTATAATTTCATCAATAACATGTTTTCTTTCAATATTCTTATACATTATTACATTATGTATCTGGCCCTGGTTTATTATGGTATACAAACCTTTTCCTATTCCGCTTTGGGAAATAAGATCCTGGATGTCTGAAAGTCTAACAGGTGATGAATTGATATAGTATTCACTGCCACCTCTCAAATATACTCTTCTGGTAAATTTTACATCGGAAAATTCAACAGACAGAGTTCTGTCGGAATTATCAAAGATAAGCGAAACTTCTGCAATAGCCAGTTCCTCATTTTTACTTTTAAAAATTACATCACCCATAGTCGAACCTCTAAGAGATTTGGGGCTCTGTTCACCAAGTACCCAGGATATTGCATCAACTATATTACTTTTTCCACTTCCATTAGGTCCGACAATTATACATATCCCTTTTTCAAAAACAAGACTGCTTTTTGTTCCGAAAGATTTAAATCCTCTCAAATTTATAGTTTTTAAAAACAAAAAATATCCTTTAAAATTAAAATGATATGATTTAAATAAATTATATTAAAAGGTTCCGGCAGTCAATTAAATGTCGCAGGACTTATTTACATATTTTTCCAGTGCATTTTTTGCAGCAGCCTGTTCAGATAATTTTTTACTCTTTCCTGAACCAATACCTATTATCTCATTTTCTACCATTGCAGCTGAATGAAATAATTTATCATGATCGGGACCTTCTGCACTTGCCAGTTTATATTTTACAAGAGGCATGCCTTTTGACTGCAGTATTTCCTGAAGATAAGTCTTATAGTCAAAAATATCATGGCTGTTTATGCCTTCATCAATAAAAGGCTTGAATAACTCAAAAAACCATTTTTTTGTAAAATCAATTCCCTTATCAAGAAAAATCGCGCTAATGAAAGCTTCAAAGCCGTCTGCCAGAATTGATTCCTTTTTTCTCCCATCACACTGCTCTTCATTTTCGCTAAGTAATATATACTCACTCAGATTGATTTCAAGAGCATAATAAGCAAGTGTAGATTTTTTTATGAGATAAGATCTTATTTTTGCGAGCTTTCCTTCGGTAAAATGACCGAATTTCTCTACCAGATA
>DNFX01000214.1 GCA_003486795.1 Actinomycetota bacterium | reverse complement strand
TAGGAGGAGGTATTATTACTTTCTCACCTGGCCTCCAGTTCGCAGGTGTTGCAACACCATTCTTGTCTGATGTTTGCAGAGCCTGTACTACCCTTAGAAACTCATCCATGTTCCTGCCTGTTGATGAAGGATAATACACCATGGCTCTCAATATCTGTTTGTCATCGATTACAAAAACAGCTCTTGAAGTCTCGGTTGCACTATCCCCGGGCATAATCATTCCATACTTTTTAGCCACATCCATGTTAAGATCTGCAATAACCGGAAATTCTACTTTAACTCCGAATTTTTCCTCAATATTTCTTACCCAGGCAATGTGAGAAAAAACACTATCAATACTTAGACCCATAAGTTCACAATTAAGCTCTCTTAATTTTGGATGTATTTTTGCAAATCCCACGAATTCTGTTGTGCAGACAGGGGTGAAATCTGCAGGATGTGAAAATAGTATCAGCCAGCTTCCTTTAAAATCCTCAAGTTTTATTGTCCCGTGAGTTGTCACTGCTTCAAATTGCGGAGCTGGCGAGCCGAGTCTGGGCAGTGTGTTTACAACCTCATTGTTAATTTCATTCATTTTCTCCTCCTGTATTATTTATATTATTAATATCACCATTTTTTTTCTCTTTTGCATGAATAACTATACTTCCGATGACTCCTGTAAAAAAAGCCAGAGGAGCCAGGAATACAGCAATAAAGAAAAAAATTAGTTCTTTTTTCTGCAGAAAAGTCTCAATTACTTCGTGTGTGATTATGCTCAGGACGAAGACAATTAGAGAAATTATTGAAATTGTTATAAACTTCTTTAACATTTTCTCTGCTTTTATAATATATCATATTTGTACTTCAAGAAAAACAGGTTATTTTTATTGTTTATCAAAAAATATTCATTCGGTTGCTGAGCTGTTGTAAAAAAAAGATAAATCATGATTCTGCTATTTTCTGGATTTTAAAGGACAAATTATTATCGTGGTTTACAATTATATTGCAATGAATCCATAATGAGATAATAATAATATCTGTTTTTAAAAACAAAAGAAAAAATGAAAAAAAGACTTATTCTGATAGATAGTAATAATATTGCCTATAGAGCATTTTATGCTCTTCCTGTTACCATAACTACTTCCTCAGGCGCTGTAACGAATGCAGTATACGGTTTCATATCCATGGTGCTTAAGATAGCTGCAGATTTTGAACCTGATAATATAATTGCTGCTTTTGACAGCAAGGCACCCACATTCAGGCATGATTTTTTTGAAGGATACAAAGCCCAGAGGAAAAAAATGCCTGAAGAACTTATAAGCCAGATGCCACTGATAAAAGAAGTACTTAAATCAATGAAAATTCCTACTGCAGAAATAGAAGGATTTGAGGCAGATGATATTATAGCAACGATCGTCAGTAAATGCAGAAAATCCTATGAAGAAATTATGATTATTTCTTCAGATAAAGATATGCTGCAGCTGGTTGGGGGGAATATAAAAGTTATTGCTTTAAAAAAAGGGATGACAGATGTGGCTGTTTTTGATTCTGATTCTGTATATGAAAAATTTAATGTCAGCCCCGGAGAAATAAAAGACTATCTTGCACTCACAGGTGACAGTTCTGACAATATACCTGGAATTCCGGGTATTGGTCCAAAAACAGCATCCGGACTTATAAGCCAGTTTAAGAGCATTGATAACATGTATAAGAATATCGGAGAGATAAAAAGTGAAAAACTTGCAGAACTGATTACAAGAAACAAATCAGCAGCCGAATTTTCAAAAAAGCTGACTGAACTGGCAGACGATATAGATCTGGATATAGAAAGTATGCTTGAGTATAGTATAAGAGATGCAGATGTTTCTGATATACAGAAATCTTTTGAAATGCTGGAATTTAAAACTTTATCGGAAAGAATCAGGAAAATTGCAGTTTTTAAAAATAACTCCAAAGAGTATGAAAGATTTTCTTTAACATCATCGGGACAGAACCATGATAACCATGATAAAAGCCAATATATTACAAATAAAGAAAAGGAAACTATAAATTGCAGAATACTTAAAAACCCCGAAGATGCTGACGAATTTTTTAAAAAAATAAATGAAAAAATTTATTTCAGCATTATCAGCCATTTTAATGGGGATATAAGCGACGGCCAGGATGCCGGAAAAATTCTGTCTATTTTTAATGGTAATAATGAAATGCTGTTAATCCATGAATCCAGATTGGATGATAGTGCCTGTTTAAACATACTTAAAAGAATTTTTGAAAATAATGATCTGGTAAAAGTTGGATTTGATATAAAAAATTCATATAAATGGCTAAAAGAACATAATATAGGGATAAGTGGCAGTATCAATGATTTAAAAATTTTTTTTCTTCTTCTGAATTCAAGTAAAACGGATACAAATATTGAGGAAATATTTCAGAAATACTCAGAATTAAATTCCGAAGATATTCTTGTCAGCTTTGGTAAAATTTCTTTTAAAGATATCCGTAATGGCAAGCCAGCAGAACCAGGAATAGCTTATGATAGCAAAAAAGAAAACCGGCAGATGTCTCTGATCGGATATGACGGAGATAAGGAAAAATCAGAAAGATTTCCGGATGATTTTGAAGATATCAATGTCTTTTCTGATTTTTTACAGAGTAACATATATGTTAAAAAGCAACTCGGATTTTTGCTATTTTTCAGTTTGGCTGAGGATGCGCTGATTAGTGAACTAAAAGAGCAGGAAATGTCAGAACTTTACAGGAATATCGAAGAACCACTTATAAAAGTTCTGGCAGAAATGGAATATACCGGTGTTGCTATTGATAAAGAATACCTTAAAGTACTTATAGCAGAATATGAAAAAGAGATTGAAATTATAAAAAAGCAGATCTTTGAAGCAAGCGGTGAAGAGTTTAATATAAATTCACCCCAGCAATTATCGAAAATTTTATATCAGAAACTTAATCTAAAGCCCAGAAGAAAAACAAAGACCGGGCTATCAACAGATGCCTCGACATTACTTTCACTTCTGGATTCCAATCCGGTTATTGAAAAAATACTGGACTACAGGGAGAAAGTAAAATTAAAAAATACTTATATAGACGTTCTTCCGAACATAACCAGTAAAAAAGACGGAAGGATACATACAACATATAACCAGCTTGGAACAACAACAGGGCGAATAAGTTCAAGTGATCCGAACCTGCAGAATATTCCTGTCCGGACAGATATAGGCAAGCTTATAAGAAAAGCTTTTATTCCCGGAAAGGGATATGACCTGATTCTTTCAGCAGATTATTCCCAGATTGAATTAAGAATTCTTGCGCATCTTTCACATGATAAAAAACTGATCGAAGTTTTTCTAAAGGACGAAGATATTCATAGTTATACTGCTTCTGAGATTTTTAATGTAAAACCTGAGAATGTAACAGAAGAGATGCGAAGGAAAGCAAAAGCCATAAATTTCGGTATAATCTATGGAATGACTGAATATGGTCTGAAATCACGTTTATCAATTACAGAAGAAGAAGCAAAAGATTATATTGAATTATACTTTTCAAGATATCCGGAGATAAAAGGTTATATAAGCAGTCTGATAAAAAAGGCATCTGAAAAAGGTTATGCAGAAACACTTTTTGGAAGAAAAAGGAATATACCTGAGCTTCTTAGCCCAAATCCAAGGATAAGAAATCTTGGTGAGAGGCTTGCAATAAATACTCCCATCCAGGGTACAGCAGCAGATATAATGAAACTTGCCACTGTCAGGCTTTTTAATAATTTAAAAGAATCTGGAACTGATGCCAATATTCTCATGCAGGTTCATGATGAACTGGTTCTTGAAATTAAAGAAAAAGACCTTGAAATTGTAAAAAAATCTGTAAAAATATCTATGGAAGATTGTATAAAACTTGAAGTGCCGCTAAAAACAGATATTAAATATTCAGTTAACTGGTATATCTGATATTTAAAATTTCAAATATAAATAAATCCTAAAAACAATATTATATATTGATTTAAATTTTTTGGCATGCTATATTTTTTGGCACAAATTTAAAATTGGAGGGATTTTTGGCACAATGACAAAAAATATTATTTACAATCAATTGACAGATGAAAATTGCATGATTCAAAACGATAAGGGGGAAATGGTTCCAAATTATGATATTACCCTTATTAACTTTGATGAAGGCGACATCCTTAAGGGAAAAGTTGTTAAAATCGATAAGGATGAAGTTCTTGTTGATGTTGGCTTTAAGTCAGAAGGAGTAATTCCTGCATCAGAACTATCAATCAGGAACAGTGTTAAACCTGATGAGTTTCTTAAACTGGATGACGTTATCGAAATCATGGTTCTTCAGAAAGAAGACCAGGATGGAAGGCTCATTCTTTCAAAGAAAAGAGCTGAAATCGAAAAAAGCTTTGACAGAATCGAAAAGATATATCAGAACGATGAAATTGTGGAAGGTCAGGTTATCGAATTTGTTAAGGGCGGACTGATTCTGGATATCGGATTGAGAGGCTTTTTGCCTGCTTCTCTTATAGATATTAAAAAGACAAAAGATCTTTCTTCCTATATTGGTGAAAAATATACATGCAAAATAATCGAAGTAGACAGGAACCGAAACAATGTGGTTCTTTCAAGAAAGGCAATCATCGAGGATGAAAGAAAAGAACAAAGAAAAGAAATACTTGAAAACATTGAAATTGGCCAGGTTCGTGACGGTATTATTACAAGTATAGCCGACTTTGGTGCATTTGTTGATGTCGATGGTATCGATGGTCTTATCCATATTTCTGAACTTTCATGGAACCACGTGAAACATCCTTCAGAAGTCGTTAAAGTAGGTCAGGAAGTGAATGTTGAAATACTTGATATTGATTTTGAAAAGCAGAGACTTTCCCTGGGACTCAAGCAGACACAGAAAGATCCGTGGGTAGATAAAATAAAATCTTATAAGATTGGTGACATTGTACAGGGCAAAGTAACAAGAATAGTTAAATTCGGTCTTTTTGTTCAGATTCAGGAAGATATGGAAGGGCTTGTACACATATCAGAATTAAGTGCCGAACCAGTTAAAAGGCCGAGTGATGTAGCAAAAATAGGTGATGAAATAATTGTAAAAATAATTGATATTGATTTTGAAAAAAGAAGAATGGCTTTTTCCATCAGACAGGTTATCAGTCCGGATGCTCCTGCAAAAAACACTGAAGAAAAAGAAGACAAAAACGACTCAGTCGTTAGTGAATCTGAGAAGAAACATGCTGAAAAGGATAAGGTAAAAGAAGAAGCGGTTTCTGTGGATGACTCAGAAGAAATTGAAGATAAGAATCCTGAGCATGAGAGAGAAAGAGCAATAAAAGAAATCTTGAAGCAGATGAAAGATGAAGCCAATCTGGATTAAATGATATCTGTAAAAATCTTATAAATATAAATTTAAATAGTATAATAATAATTATCCCTTAATTTTAACGGAGTTAGGGGATAATTATTTTTTGGCAAAATGCTAAACTGGTTTTAAAAATAATTTGAAATTGTATGATTACGTGGCCGGGAAAAAGTTAAAAATTTAAATCACCCTGTCAGATAGACAAAAGAAGAGAATGAAAATAATCGGAATAACCGGCAAAACCGGTTCGGGAAAATCAACAGCAGCATTTTTTCTGAAATCAGCGCTTCCGGATTCGATGATTCTGGATGTAGATAGTATTGCCAAAAATATATATAAAGAGAACCTGGAAATTGTTGAAAAACTTAAGATTTGTTTTGGAGAAGAAATAGCAGATTGTGATAATAATATAGATTTTGGCAAACTCGGAGGTATTGTATTTTCGGATTGCAGTGAAATGAAAAAACTGGATAAAATAATGTTTCCGCTTATAGAAAAAAAGATAAGTGAATATATATTTATAAATAGCACTGTACTCAGGTATCTTATAATTGATGCGGCAATACTTTTCAACAGTAATATATATAAATATTGTAATAAAATTATACTGATAAAATCTGATCTGAAGAAAAGAAGAAATCGTCTTGTTAATAAAAACAGGAATCTTTCTGAAACAGAGCTGGAAAACAGATTAAGAAATCAGAAAGTAAGGATAATTAAAGATAAGGTGGA
>DNFX01000286.1 GCA_003486795.1 Actinomycetota bacterium | reverse complement strand
ATTTAATGAAGCTCTTGCGCAGAGCCAGACAAAATGGGTCCTTTCATGGCATGTATTGTTTGTAAATCTTTTTGTAATTTATTTTCCTTTCAGTAAACTTGTCCATGTTATAGGGACTTTTTTTGCCAATAAGACCAGGAGTGAATAATGCTTGATACTGAAAAAAAAGAATTAATGATCCAGACCCTGAAAGACAAAGTCAACAAGCAGCTTCTTTATTATCTGGACGTGTGTGCAAGATGTGCTATTTGCAGAGATGCCTGCCATCAGTATAAAGTTTCAAGAGATCCAAAATACATACCTGCATACAGAGCTGAACTGATAAGGAGGCTTTATAAAAAATATTTTTCTTTTCTGGGAAAATTATTCCCCAAAATTTATGAAGCAAAAGAAGTTGATGATGAATTCCTTCTCAGTGAACTTTATCAGGTGACATATGCCTGTACGGGATGCAGAAGATGCATGTATTACTGTCCTTTCAGTATAGATACCCTCCACATATTATCGGTTGCAAAAGCGTTACTTATATCAGCAGGAATGGGGAATCAGATACTGAAGGAGCTGGCAGACGCAGCTATTATGAAAGGTGAAAATATTGACCTTTTCAAAGATATATTTGTAACAATGTTAAAAGAATCCGAACCGGAAATCAGAAAAAAGATAAAGGACAAAAAGGCAGGTATCCCCGTTGACAAGAAAAATGCAGATGTTCTATATGTTGCTCTTTCAGGTATGCACAGTATTCTGCCCGCAGCTATTATTTTTGATAAAGCAAAAATAAACTGGACGCTTTCCATGTTCGAGGCGGCAAATTACGGATATTTCCTCGGTGATACCGAAAAAGCAAAAGCAATTGCTGACAGAATAGTAAATGAAGCAAAAAGACTGAATGTAAAAGAAGTAATAATAACTGAATGCGGGCATGCTTACAGAGTAATTAATTTCTTTTATGAAGCCTGGAGTGGTCAGAAACCTCCTTTTAAGGTTACAGCTCTTGTAGATGCTATTTCAGGATACATCAGGGATGGCCTGATAGAAGTCAGTAAAAGTTCTTCACCTGAAATAATTACATATCACGATCCGTGCCAGGTAGGAAGAAATGGTGGTTTTTTTGAAGAACCGAGATATATAATTAACAGCATAACCCAGAATTTTACTGAGCTTACTCCCAATAGAACAAAATCATGGTGCTGTGGCGGTGGAGGAGGACTTGTTGCAATCCCTGAAATGGATGAATTCCGTATAAAAACCGGACAGATTAAAGCAGATCAGATAAAAAAGACAGGAGCAGGCACAGTAATAAGTCCCTGTGAAAACTGCAGACTCCAGCTCGAATCTTTAAATGAAAAGTATCAGCTGAATATCAAAGTAAAATCTGTGATGGAATTTGTCGCAGAGAACATTAAGGTATGATTTGCTCTACGGATTAACATTCTGCAATTCTGATTTGAATCCTTCGGCATTAATGTAATAAAATTGTTCAGATAATTTGAAAGTTCCTGTATGTTTTCTGTCATTAATATCTTTTAGTATTCCTTTGGAAATCCCTTTTCATCCCATTCTCTTTTGCCGCCTTTGTAATCTGTGACATCTTTGAAGCCAAGTTCAATTAATCTGGATGCAGCTCTGGTTGAAGACTGGCATTCAGTGCTCGCGCAGTAAACTATTATCTCATCTTCAGGATTAAGTAATTCCGGAGCTTTTTTTTCGATTTCATCAAGCTGGATGTTTATGGCAGTCGGAATGTGCCATTTTTTATAAGATGAAGGAAGCAGAACATCAACAAGCTTAAAGTTTTCCCTGTTGCTGATTTTTTCCATTAACTTTTCTGCGGTTATTTTTTTCATTTTATCCATCTATTTCCCTTTTACGATCATTGCTATTTAAAAAGTTTATTCTGCTATTGATTTCCAGCAGATATTTTAACGGAATCTCTTATTTCAAGTTTTCCTTTTATTATAAACTTGTTAATTTTTTTCTGTACATTTCCGGATATTCTGTCAAGCAGTAAGGATACAGCAGTTTTACCTATGTTATAAAAGGGCCTTCTTATTGTGGTAAGAGAAGGTTTTAAAAATTTACTAAGATATATATCTCCGAAACCAATCAGGGAAATGTCATCAGGAACTTTTAATTTATATTCATCAATCGCGCTGAGAGCTCCAAGAGCTATCAGGTCACTTGAAGCAAAAACTGCATCTATGTCTCTGACGGTTTCCAAAGCTTCAAACATCATTTTGTTTCCTGATTCAACAGAAAAATCACCTCTGAAAACCAGATTATCTTCGTACAGGCCATTTTCTTCCATGGCCTCCTTCCATCCCTGAAATCGCTCTTCAAATGATTTGGATAATTCCGGTCCGCCAAGGATGGGAATTTTTTTATGATTATTCTTTATAAGAAACTGGGTTGCCTCGAAAGCTCCTCCAAAATTATCAAAAATAACGATATCCCTTTTTATTCCCTCTATTTCTCTGTTTACAAGAACAATGGGTATTTCTATTTTTTCAAGAAACTGGATGTTTCTTTTCTTTGAATAAACAGGTATAAGTATTATTCCGTCTATCCACATTGACAAAAGATCACTTATTATCTTTTCTTCTTTCTGAATATTGTTATTTGACGCACATAAGAAAATATTATAATCATTAATTTCAAGAGTCTCAGAGATACCTTTTATGAGGTCTGAATAAAAAGGGCTTGATACATCGGGAACTATAAGACCAACATTCATTGTTTTTTTCTTTGAAAGACTTGCAGCTATCTTGTTAGGTTTGTAACCGAAAGAATCTATTACTTTTAATACTTTTTCCCTGTTTCTGGTTTTTACGCTTTCAAGATTATTTAATACATTTGAAACAGTTCCAACGGATACTCCTGATTTTTTTGCAATATCTTTGATCGTTACCATTTTCTTAAATAAAAGTAATGAATTTATAATCTAATTATATTTTATTAATTTAACGTTTATAATAAAAATACCAATAACTCTGAAACGTTTCAGGTATTATAATTTTAATTATTTTCAGGCAGCTGTCAACTTTTTGACTGATTTTATAATTTGCTGATAATAAATATAAATAATATTATTATTTTTGATTTCCATTATTTAATTACAGTGTTTGCCAGTTTTAATAATATGAAAATTTATTTAAAATTGATTGTGAACAAATTATTAAAAATAAAAAAAGAAATAATCTTAAAATGAAAAACAAGATAATTGATGTTACAGGAATAGGTAATGCAATAGTAGATGTTCTTGCAAGTGTTGAAGAATCTTTCCTGGAAGATTTCGGCCTCATCAAAGGTTCAATGACTCTTATTGATGAGATATCAGCAGAAAAATTATATTCAAGAATAGAAAATAAGGAAGAAGTTTCAGGTGGCTCTGCTGCAAATACAATTGCAGGTCTGGCCTGCCTTGGAAACAGGGTAGCATTTATTGGCAAAGTCAGAGATGATATTCTTGGAAGCACATTTGACAGGAGTCTTTCACTGTATGGCGTCCAGTGTCAGACTGGGAAATATTTTGACGATCTTCCTACAGCAAGATGCATAATTCTTGTTACTCCGGATGCTCAGAGAACAATGTGCACATCACTGGGTATTGCCGGGAATCTTGAAGAAAAGGATATAAATAAAAATATTATTGAAAATTCAAGAATTTTATATATAGAAGGATATTTATGGGATAGGAAGGTTGCAAAAAAAGCAATACTCAAATCTATCAGAATTGCAAAAGAAACAGAATGCAAAATTTCTCTGTCATTATCTGACAGTTTTTGTGTAGAAAGACACAGGAAAGACTTTCTGGAACTGATTGATAAAGGAATAGATATAATTTTTGCAAATGAGAGTGAGATAATTTCTATTTTTGAAACTCATAATTTAAAGAATGCTTTATCAAAATGCAAAGAGTATAAAAATATATTTGTCATAACTTGTGCCGAGAAGGGCTCAGTAATTGTTAATAAAGAAGAAATAATTAAAGTAGAAGCCACCAGGCCGGAAAAACTTGTCGACACAACAGGAGCAGGAGATATGTATGCTGCCGGTTTTTTGCATGGTTACCTTACCGGAAGAGATCTTGAAACATGCGGGAAAATGGGTTCAATTCTTGCCAGTAAAGTAATTAGCTGCTATGGTGCAAGACTGCAGAGAGAAAGTGCTGATATTTTTAATATTTTAAAACAGATTTAAAAAAACAGATATGATTTAGGTTTAAATTGTAATGAAAGAATATAAGCTAAAAGATTATAAATCTGCTGAAAAAATCAGTTTTTCAATAGATTATGACAGGGAACTAAATTTGCAGCAGCTTGAAGCAGTGAAGCTTTATGAAGGACCGGTTCTTGTAATAGCTGGAGCCGGAACAGGTAAAACCAAAACACTCACATACAGGGTTGCAAGACTGGTCGAAGAAAATGTAAAACCTGAAAATATTCTATTGCTCACCTTTACAAGAAAAGCAGCCGAAAATATGCTTAAAAGAGCAAGCATATTGCTTGATGACAGATGTGGCAGGGTTGCCGGAGGGACTTTTCATTCTTTCTCAAATATGCTTTTAAGAAAGTATGCAAAATTCACAGGTTTTCAGGAGAACTTTACCATACTTGATGACAGTGATTCTGAAAGTGCAGTAGGAATTATAAGATCTAGACTAGGATATAATAAAAAAGAAAAGAGATTTCCTTTAAAATCAACAATCGCTGATGTCATAAGTAAATCAATTAATAGAAATACAGATATAGATGAGATTTTAAAGACAGACTATCCTCATTTTGCCCAATGGGCAGAGGAAATCAAGATTATTCATATGGAATATCAGTCTTATAAAAGAGAAAAGCAGATAATGGACTATGATGATTTGCTGCTCTTTACCGAGAAACTTCTTAAAGATAATGATGAGATAAGAAAACGAATATCATCTTACTACAAATATATCATGATTGATGAATTCCAGGATACAAATAGAATACAGGCGAATATTGCTTATCTGCTTGCAAGTGAACATAAAAATATAATGGTTGTGGGAGATGACTCACAAAGTATTTATTCTTTCAGGGGCGCAGATTTCAGGAATATAATGGATTTCCCCAGAGTTTTTCCTGACTGCAGAGTAATTACCCTTGAACAGAATTACAGAAGCACACAGCCTATCCTTGATATGACAAATGCAATCATTGAGAATTCAAAAGAAAAATTTTCAAAAAAATTATTCACTACAAAAGATAGCACAAACAAACCTGCCTATATAGAAACCCAGAATCCAAACATACAATCAAGATTTATAGTTCAAAGAGTTCTCGAATTAAGGGAAGAAGGAATTGAATTAAAAGATATGGCAGTTTTATTCAGGAATGCCTGGCATTCTGATGATCTTGAGATTGAGCTGAGTTCAGCAGATATTCCATTTGTCAAATACGGGGGAGTTAAATTTGCAGAATCTTCACATATCAAGGATCTGATTGCTTATCTGAAAATTAATTATAATCCTTCAGATTCAATAAGCTGGTTCAGGGTTCTGCAGCTTCTTGAAGGTGTGGGAGGGAAAACTGCTTCTGATATAATTGACAGGATTTCTACAGAATCAAAAGGTTTTGAATCTCTTAAGAGAATTGTTTATGAAAATACATATATCGGAAAAGAAAATTTAAAAGATTCTTATTCAGAAAATGATGATTACTGTATAAATGAAAAAAACGATGTGCCTGAAGGGAACAGGCTGGTATTTAAGAAAAAGTACTGCTTGGGTCTTTATAAACTATATAAAATGCTCAAAGCTCTACAGCAAAAAAATTTATCACCATTTGACAAATTAAAGATAATCTCTGATTATTACTTCCCTATATTCAGGGACAGATATGATGATTACAATAAAAGGGAAAAGGATATTGAATCCCTTTTTTACATATCACAGAGGTATAAAAAAATTGGTGATTTTCTTTCAGATTTTACAATAGAACCGGTAAAAGAATCACAGGTCGCATCTTTGCCTGAGAATGAAGATGAAGACAAACTGACACTGTCAACAATACATTCAGCTAAGGGCCTTGAATGGCATACAGTTTTTGTAATATATCTTGTTGACGGCTATCTGCCCAGCACAATGTCAATGAACAGTATTGAAGAACTGGAAGAAGAAAGAAGGCTTTTATATGTCGCCCTTACAAGAGCAAAAGAAAATCTGTATTTGATAAAACCTAATAATAGTGGAAAAGGTGGTAATTATTTTGAAGTTTCTTATTCTTCTTTATCGGAAATATCAAGGTTTCTGAAAGAAAAAGACATTCTGGATCTTTATTCTGAAAAATGGGTGCTTACAGAATGATAATGATTAATGGACTTAAGCATTATCCTGAATTTCTTTGAGTTTGTATTTTTTCTCTTTAAAAAGATATATGCATGCATCTACAACATTTTTATCATATAGAATTCCTGCATTCGAGCTAATCTCATCCAGTGCTTTATCTATTCCTATTGCCGGTCTGTAAGGTCTGTATGATGCCATGGCTTCCACTACATCTGCAACTGCACATATTTTTGATTCAGCAAGAATTTCGCTGTTTTTTAATCCTGATGGATATCCTGCACCATTTATTCTTTCGTGATGCTGAAGGATTATTTTTGCAATCGGCCATGGGAATTGGACTTTCTTCATTATTTCATACCCAATCTGGGAATGGGTTTTGATTAATTCGAATTCTATTTCTGTGAGTTTGCCCGGTTTATTTAGTATTGAAGCCGGAATATTAATCTTGCCAACGTCATGTATGAGACTTGCAAGTTTTATATAATATATCTGTTCTTCCGGCATTCCTAGTACAGAGGCTATCTCAGCAGACAGATCAGAGACTCTCTGCTGATGGCCTGCGACATAAGGGTCTTTCATTTCCACTATTCTTGCTATGGTTACTATGATTTCTTCAAGGGTTTTCTCAAGTTCCCTGACTGTTTTCTGAAGATTCTTTTCTGATTGTTTTAGGTTTTCCTCAGCTTTGATTTTTGCGAGATTTATTCTTTTATTTTTTATTGACTGTTTTATTGAAGGACCCAGGTGTATTATATGATCCTTCAGTATATAGTCATCAGCCCCGGTTTTTATACAATAAGCGGCAGTTTCTTCATTGATAGAGCCTGTTATTATAATTATAGGGGTGTTTTTTGACATTTTTTTTACGAGCTTTATTACATCTATTCCGGTAAATTTGGGTATTGTGTAATCAGAAAGTACGAGATCAGGAGAAAAATCAAAAAAAGAAGCCTGCAATTCTGTAAAATCATAAATTATCTTAAGTTCAGTATTCCTGCTGATTTTTTTGATTTCATTTGATATCAGTTCAGCATCATATTTATTATCTTCAATTAAAATTATTTTCAGCTTGTCTTCCAATTTTTTACAAGAAATTATTTTTTAAAATTTATCAATGTGAACATCAGAATTCTTAATATTTAAGAGTAAGGATTTTTATTAAGAAGAAGCCAGTATAATCCTATTTCTGAAACCGCTGAAAAAAAATTATCAAAATCTACAGGTTTCTGAATATAACTGTTGACTCCTAACTGATAGCTTTTTACAAGATCCTGTTCTTCTCTTGAAGATGTCAGTATGACTACGGGGATAAATCTTGTTTCTTTATGTTTTTTGAGAGTCTTTAAAACCTCAAGTCCGTCTATTTTCGGGAGTTTGAGATCAAGAAGTATTACTTTTGGAAGGTCTTTGCAGCTTCTTTCCCTATATCTGCCTTTTGCAAAAACAAATTCGAGAGCTTCCTCTCCATCTTTTACATGAAAAAGGTCATTTGCAAGATTATGTTTTTTAAGAGCTCTGATGGTAAGTTCTGCGTCATTGATATTGTCCTCTACCAGAAGTATTTCAACCTGTTTGAAAGAATTAATCATAAAGTCTCCCTGATTATTTTTTTATTTTCAAATCAGTAAAGTTACTAAAAAAATAACAAAAAAATTAATTAAAGAATTTTTTTGAGTATACAATTCATATGTACCAACAGATTTATAAATATTATAAAAGGTTATTGATAAAAAATATATCAGATTTTTAAAGATGAAAAAAATTACAGGAGATGCTGAAAATAAAATTACTTAAAAAATTAAAACATAATGTGTTATTATAAAAACAAACCTCATAAATTAAACTGTTTTTGTAACTTATACATCTGAGAGAATTGAAACAATTTAAATTATTTTTAAAAACAATATAATTATAAATTCAAAAGTTTAAGGAAATTATATGAAAAAAGTAAGATTTGCTATCGTCGGTGCAGGGCATGGCGGCAAGGCAATGGCTGCACATCTTGCAATAAAAGGTTTTCCTGTGAAGCTATACAATAGGACTTATTCCAAGATAGAACCCATTGTCAAAATGCATGGAATAGAAATAGAAGGAGAAGTCAATGGTTTTGGTAGGCTGCAGTATGTGTCTGACAATATTGAAGAGGTCATAAAAGATACGGACGTAATAATGGTGGTAGTTCCGGCTTTTGCACATGGTGCGATTGCTGAACGATGTGCACCTTATTTAAAAGATGGGCAGACAGTAATACTTAATCCAGGCAGAACAGCTGGGGCACTTGAATTTCTCAATATTCTTAAAGAAAGAGGGAACAGAAACAAGGTAACTGTCGCAGAAGCTCAGACTTTTATTTATGCCAGCCGGGGAATGGGTCCCGCTTCAGTAAAGATTTTCAGGATAAAACAGGCTATTCCGGTTGGCGCAATACCTGCAATAAAAACAGATGCAGTAATTGATCTTATAAACGAAGCATTTCCTGAGTTTATTTCAGCTACAAGTGTAATTGAGACAAGTTTTAATAATATCGGGGCAGTTTTCCATCCGGCTATTACAATACTGAATGCAAGCCGCATAGAAGCAACTTATGGTAATTTCCAGTTTTATATAGAAGGAGTAACGCAGTCAGTAGCTAAGATACTTGAGGCTGTAGACAGAGAGAGAGTCGAAGTTGCCCATGCATTGAAATGTAAAAATGTAATGACTGCTCTTGAATGGCTTTCAATGGCATATAATATATTTGAAGACAATCTTTTTGATGCCATTCATAATAATCCCGGATATGTAGGAATAAATGCTCCCAGGACCATTAACAACAGATATATTACTGAGGATGTTCCAATGAGTCTTGTACCTATATCAGAATTTGGGAAAATATTCGGAATTAGTACAAAAGCAACTGATTCTTTGATAGATATGGCAAATATCATATTTAAAGTTGACTTCAGGCAGTCAGGAAGAAATCTCAAAAGGCTTGGACTTGAAAACCTGGATCTGGAGCAAATAAGAAATGTCTTTATTGAGGGGGAATTGAAAAAATGAAGAAAGGTTTGAGAATACTTGGAGCTTCCATTGCAGGCTGTGTTCATGTTGCAGGTATGCTGAAATTTTTACAAACTGCAAAGGACGAAGGATTTAATGTCAGTTTCGGTGGTTCAGCTCTTGAAATCGATGATCTTGTATTGAAGGTTGATGAATTCAAACCGGATATTCTCGGAATAAGTTACAGGCTTTCACCGGAAAGTGCCATAATCGCTTTTAAGGAACTTTTAAAAAAGCTGGAAAAAAAGATAGAGAAAAAAGAAATAATTCTTATACTGGGTACAACAAAATCTGTAGCAGAAGCACTTGATAAAGAAGGAATCAGTAAAAACTTTATCAGGGTTTTTACGGGAGGGGAAAGCCAGAAAGAAATTTCTGATTTTTTAAAAGGACATAAGTTCGAAAACTATAAAGAAAACATACCGCCACAGCTATTGCTGGACAGAGTCGTATATAACCGGCCGGTTCCATTGCTCAGACATCATTATGGAAGGCCTGACTTTAATGAAACAGTAGAAGGTATAAAGCAAATCGCTAAAAGTGGTGTTCTTGATATCATATCACTCGGGCCTGATCAGAATACGCAGGAGTTCTTTTTTCATCCTGAAAAGATGAAGGGAAATCTTAACGGCGCTGGAGGAGTGCCCATAAGAACTTCTGATGATCTGATAAAACTCCGGGACGCGGCAAGAACTGGAAATTTCCCGATCATGAGATGTTATAGCGGGACAAATGATATTATCAGATTCGCACAGGTTCTTCATGAAACAATTGAAAATGCATGGTGTGCGGTTCCTTTATGCTGGTACAACGAACTGGATAACAGAAGTTCAAGAAAACTTGAATACGCTATTAAAGAAAATCAGAAAGTGATGAAATGGCATGCTGAAAGGGGAATTCCTGTTGAAGTAAATGAGTCCCATCACTGGAGTCTCAGATATGCCCCTGATTCTGTTGCAGTTGCAGCAGCTTATCTTGCAGCATATAACGCAAAAAAAATGGGGGTCA
>DNFX01000209.1 GCA_003486795.1 Actinomycetota bacterium | reverse complement strand
TATGCCTCGGGATTTTCCTTAATATACTTTTCAACTAATTTCCCTGAATTGATATGCATTGTCCTGAATTTAAGCATGTTGAATTCTGCCATTTTAAGCCCGCAACGCTGATGCAAGTAAAAAGCAGGCCCCTTTGAATCTAACTTTATCAGAACAGGAATCAATATAAAACAGGGAATGCAAATAACCAGTCCAAAAAAAGAGAATATAATGTCAAAGGCTCTTTTCAAAAAAACTTTGTTTGCTGACAGTAGACCGTTTTTAGTTGTTATCAGGGCAATATCATTATCAAGATAAGTTTTGATCTCAGTATTCATAAAGGAAAATCCAAATCCCTCTGAAATCATAATCAAATTTTTTACACTTTTTTTAAGACATTTTATTGTTTCTTCATCAGCATACCAGACTGGAATAAACCATGTTTCAACTAATTGATTTCCTGCTGTTCTATCATGAGACAATTCTGTTTTCACATATTCTGCTGAAGTGAAAGATGAATCAGTAAATGGAATATTTATAATATCTTTTATTCTGTATCCAGAATACCACTCCCTGTTGAGGAGTTTTAAAAGTTTTTTTTCAGATTCCCCCTCCTTGCCAATAAGGATTGATCCTGTCCTTAAATCAAGTGTTTTATATAAAAAATATTTGAAAAGAAAACGCAACATTGGCAAAAACACAATCATATAAATAAAACTCATGGTTATTATGATTCTTGATACTGCCTCAGTTTCTTTTTGAAGAGATAAAATTGCCCATACAATCAAAAAAGATAATAAAAGGCTTTTAAATAACATTAGAAGTTCATCCCATATGTTAATTATCTGTCCATAACCTTTGTGGAAAATTATAACCAGAAAAATAATGCATATTATCCACCATCTGCACATATAGGAAGAAATAGTGTGAGTTAAAGGTACCAAAGGATAAAAACTTTCAATCCATGATCTTGTATAAAAAGCAGTCATAATTGACATATATATGGCCAGTAAATCTGTAATTATCAGTCCAGCGTGTTTCAATTTCCCGGCTTCCATTTCTGTCCTGTCTCCCTGTTATAAATCCATCCTGACACAGTTCTTACAATATTTTTTTGTAAAACAATCGGGAAGTTTATCATAATTTATTCCTGATATATATCCGGAATATTTAAAAAGAGCTTCAATGAGGGCATAAGCTATCCATATATAATATTTATTTTCCATAAGAAATCTGATCTGATTTTTCAACAGGCTGATACCTTCCCCGCCTGTCCTTGCATATTTGAGGAATAGTGGATTATTTTTAAAGGATACTCCTGCCTCAAAGTATCTTTCGAATTGTTCAAAAAATGTAAAATCATGGGAATGAATAACTTTTGCGTCAGCTGTATATGCTATTTTGTAGCCTCTGAAAATAAGGTTCGCCGCATAAATTATATCTTCAAACATAATAAGTTGATCTGAAAACTTTCCTGTTTCTTCAAATTGTTTTCTTTTAACTGCTGAAAAAACATTGCTGAAAAAAAACGTCTTTATGCCTGATTCCTCCAAATCATTTATTCCTTTAATTATTGAATGATCAGGATAATTAAAATATCTTGCAAACCTTTCTGTTGGTTTTGCACTATCCATCGGAATATGTCTTCCATAAGCTGCAGCAATATCTGCATTTTCAAGCGGTTTTATCAGTTTTTCAATGCATTCCTCATCAAAAGGTAATGCATCCTGGGTCATAAATACAATTATATCTCCCTTTGTTTGTGAAACTGCAAGATTTCTTGTTCCGCCGTGATTAAATTCCTCTTTTTTAATTGATATGATCATTGCACCATAAGATTTGCAGATCAATGTGGTATCATCTGTTGAAGATGAATCCACAACAACAATTTCACAGGATATTGTCTGGGATTTAATCGATGCAAGGAGCTTGTTTATTTTATTTCCGGCATTTAAAGTTGGAATTATAACGCTAACCATTATTAGCCATAAAATAACTTTCTTAAAACAAAAATTCTATAAAGAAAGCTTTTTCTCAGGCTGATCCTATAAACAAATTGCATTAGTAACAAAATATCTCTTGGCATTTATTATAAATTAATTAGGATCTCACAATAGATAAATTGGATTTAAAGATGACTATTCAAAACTGAACCTACCCTCTCTAAAGAGTCTGAGGCATGCTGCTACAACCTTTTCATCATAGAGGATACCCTCGTTTCTTTTTATCTCTTCAAGAGCAGCTTCAATGCCAAGAGAAGGCCTGTAAAGACGATGGGAAGCCATGGATTCGACCACATCGGCTACTGCTATTATTCTTGATTCAAGAAGAATTTCTTCACCTTTCAGGCCATTGGGATAACCTGAACCATTAAGACGTTCATGATGCTCAAGTATAATACGGGCAATAGGCCATGGGAATTCAATATCCTTCAATATATTATATCCTGCCTGGGGATGTATTTTGATCAGACTGAATTCAATTTCTGACAGTTTACTGGGTTTACTTAAAATTTCCGAAGGTATGGACATTTTGCCGAGATCATGTATCATTGCAGCAAGATGAATCCCTTCTATCTGATCAGCGGAAAAATTGATTTCCCTTGCAATAGCGCTGACAAGCTGTGATACCCGCAGTTGATGCCCTGCAGTGTAGGGATCCCTTACTTCCACAGTNNCTGCAAGAGCTTTTTTTACACGTTCATGGCTTTGTTTTATTTCGGTTATATCTTCTTCTATTCCTTCATAATACAGCGCCTTGCCGTTTATATCACGAATTTCTTTCAATGTCATTGAGACCCATATTATACTTCTATCCTTACGATAAAATCTTAGCTGGTAACTACTAATAAAATCCTGTTTTTTCAAAATGTCCCTAATTTTAATAAGCTCCTCGTGATCAACATATAACTGGCGGTACACATCTGTAACGTTTTCCATTAATTCATCAGGAGAATCATAGCCGAACATCCTTGCCATAGACTTATTAGCAAGAACAATTTTCCCCTCCGGAGTTGCACGGAATATACCTTCCTGGGCATTTTCAAAAATACTGCGATATTTTGATTCAGTCTGATATAATTCTAATCCAATTCTCTTTTCTTCTATAATCCTCCAGACTGAATCCATAAGTAGTGTTAGCTGTCTTATATCTGATTCATCATAATCAGCTTCCTTGTTTGCCACTCCTGCAACTGCCACAATTTTGCCAGAATTAAATACAGGTACTGTAAGATATTTGTAAAGTTTTACATGACCTTCGGGATATCCTTTCTTTAAAGGATGGGGTGCCTGGAAATCATTTACAATAATAGGTCCT
>DNFX01000187.1:11361-12624 GCA_003486795.1 Actinomycetota bacterium | reverse complement strand
GATCTTTATGTCAGTAAACCCTTCATAATTACCTGCATAGGCATCTGCTTCCCTTCCCAGATCATAGCAGGTTGTATTTTCTATATTTAAAAGAATACCCGGAAGTCCTATTCTTTCAAAATCCTCCTTGTGTTTAAGATAGAAACTCTCGCAACAGCTTCCCCCGAAATATTTTATACCCTCTTCTTTCAGGCGAAGAAGCGTTTTCCTTAAATGCTCGAAGCTTACAATCGTGATACTTCTTATACCTCGATCTTTAATTATTTTTTCGGCATCGCTTATTGAGCATTTTCCGCACACAGTACAGCCCTGTTTTTTTCTGAATCTGCATGCAGGTAATTTTGCGCAATACGGAAGAAGGAAAACTTCAATTTTATTTTTATGACTAAAGCTGCTGTTTACCAGATATATATCATTAAAATATTTAAAAGGAATTTTATACTTCTTCAATACGATTTTATCAATACATACCTCAAGAGCTTCTAATATATCATCGCAACTGACACCGGAAATCTTTACTGGATAATTTTTATAAAAAGACTGAAGAGCCAGTCTTATTTTTTCAATATCGGCAGGCAGGTTCTTTAAAATAGATTCAATATCATTTACTGCCCTCTGGGGATAAATAAAAAAATCCCCCCTGAAAAACACATTTTTTAAAATATTTCTTTTTATATCTATGCTGGCACTACATTTAATGACTTTTTTCCTTGATTTTGTAAATGAAGTAATATAAAAAGTTCTTGCTTCTTCATTCTTTCCATATATGTATTCATTGCTTTGAAAATACTTCAGCTTCTCTTTGTAAATCTTTTTTTCTTCAGGCAGCAATACACCACTTAAGACTCTTATACCAAGTGATTCTGTAAGACCCGAGATTATTTTTCTGATGATCTCATTTCTTTCAGGACAATACCCCAACTCTCTCGAAAGCCATGTTATCCTTTCCTTAAGGGAATTGACTTCCTTGTATTTCAGCTTTTCAACAGGTATCCTTAGAGCCCTTAACATTATTTCAATATCAATGTCGACAAGAAGTGTTCCCTGGAACATGAATGCGTTCCGGAGAGATGTTCCCCCGGAACCGGAAATCTTTTTTCCGTTTACTTCTATATCATTCCTTCTTCTGAACTTAGAGCTAATGCCAAAATTATTTATTCCCGAAGCAACTGCAGAACAGAAAATGCCATAAAAGCTTTCAATATTCTTCTTGCCGAAAAAACCATCGAATCTTGAAAAAATCTCCCATCCGATATCTTTTGT
>DNFX01000187.1:0-11327 GCA_003486795.1 Actinomycetota bacterium | reverse complement strand
TAATCTGCCCTGATTTCTTTTTCAACAGTCTGAAACCTTCCAACAAGAGCACAATGGGGGTCAAAGCTTAAAAATCTTATCGTATCAGGACAGATACCAGCATCACAGGATTCAAGTATGGTCTGGTCAAGAGCCATGTTCTCTGCTGCTGTCAGCGGCCCAGTATCTATAATTCTGAAGACACTATCTTCTCCCAAATATTCTTTATTTCCTTTCCTGCGATACTTTCTGTGTCATCTACAGCGAAAGTATTGTTGGCAAGATTAAATGGTATTCTTTCGTCATAAGGTATTTCCCCGATTATTTCAGTATTTGCAGAACTGCAGAACCTTATTATTTTCTGCCGGTTTTCTTCGTTTAAATCTTTCTTATTTATTACCACAAATGGCTTTATCCCGAAAAATTTGACGACATCATATATCTTCAAAAAATCACTTATCCCTGATAGTGTGGGTTCGATTATTATAACTACAAAATCAACACCATTTAAGGAAGCTATCACAGAACAGCCTATCCCCGGTGCGCCGTCAATTATTATAAGGTCTTTGTTTTCTTTGTAAGCAACATCTTCTGCAACATTTCTTACAATCGTAACAAGCTTTCCTGAGTTTTCTGCCCCCGGGTCAAGTCTTGCATGTACAAATTTTCCAAAAACTGTATCGGATATATAATATTCGCCCTGTTTTTCTGCTTCAAGCCCTATCGCATCTACCGGACAGACATATTCGCAGACTCCGCAGCCTTCACATTTTAAAGAATCGAATTTTATATCTTTAAGAGAATCGCTTATTGCATCAAATCTGCATAACTCCTCACATCTGCCACAATTTATGCACTCACCTTTAAGATACGCAACAGGACCGCCTGTGAATTCCTGAGTTTGAAGAATAGTGGGTTTTAATAGTATATACAGATTGGCAGCATCTACATCTGCATCGACAGCCACGTGATTCTTTGCAAGTCTTATAAAATTTGAAGCAAGTGTAGTTTTTCCAGTTCCGCCTTTGCCGCTTATTATAGTCATTTGTTTCATCTGCCCACTTCCTCTCTTATTCCATCGATTATCCCTAAAAACTTGTCTTTCATTTTCGGATCCCAATCAAGAAGAGAACCACCTTTTGAATAAGTTTTTGCAATATTTATATCATTAGGGATTTTTAAGAGTATTTTATATGAATTCTGTCTGCAGAAATCTTCAAGCTCTTTATTTCCGATCCCGTCACGATTTATAATAATTCCAAATTTTTTATCTAAGTTTTTAAGAACATCGATTGAAATCTTTAAATCACTCAGTCCGTACGGAGTAGGCTCTGTAACCAGTATGCAGTAATCACAATTTTTGACAGCATTTACCATACTGCATGAATTTCCTGGAGGACTGTCAATTATAACAGTCTGGCTTCTGTCCAGCATTTTCTCAAGATCTACCTGGATATTGGAAGTTCGCATGCTTTTTGGCTTTAAATTCCCCATAAAAAAATAAATGCCAGGACTTTTAAAACCCTTGCTTATTTCACCAACTTCAGCATCTTTTTCCCTGACATAGCCCTCAGGACCTACAAGTATACAACCTCCGCATCCGTGACAGAGTTCTTCAAAAAAAATATAGTCTTCATTAATTGAAGCAATCGCATTAAAATGACAGAAGTCCGAGCATGCTTTAAAAGATACTCCTTCTTTTTTAATGAAATAAGGGTATTTTACATATACTTTCTGATAATGGTTGATGTCTGGCTTAAGAAAAATATCAGAATTTGGTGCCTCGACATCAAAATCATAAAAATTACAATATCCCAGGGACTGGGCAAGCGCTACAGAAACAGTAGTCTTTCCAGTCCCTCCTTTTCCGCTGGCAACTGAAATAATCACTTGTAACCTCCGTTTTTATTCTTTACCCATACCGTAATGAGACTGCACACTGGGACCGGAAGTAGATGTCAGCTGATTTGCTTTATACTTCGCGATTGCCTCTTTTATCGGTCCGCTTACACCTGTATATATCTTTATTTTTGCACTTTCAAATACCCTGTAGGAATTGGGACCGATATTTCCAGTTATTACCGCTTCCACACCTTTGGAAATGACTTCCTGCGCTGCCTGTATTCCTGCACCGCCCATTGCATTTCTGCTTGAATTTGAAATGAATTCATAATTTTCAGTACTGTCATCATAAATCAGAAAGAAAGGGCATCTTCCGAATCTTGGATCTACAGAAGAATCAACATTATCACCTGTAGAAGATATACATATTTTCATCTTTTACTCCTTAATCAAACCAATGTCTTATTCTCTTGTCATAGTAGTGCCGCATTTTGGGCATTCAATCTGATTGCATGGTACTCCCTGCTGATGGGGCACTTTTTCACCACAGCTCGGGCACACACAATAACCTCCGATACCGGCAGCCTGGCCTCCCATCCTGCCCTGTCCGGCACCTCTGCCCATTCCGCCGCCTCTTCCTGAGCCGGCTCCTCCTATTCCCAGACCTCTTCCTGTTCCTGGACCCTGTCCAGCAGGTCCTGTTCCGTCTCCTCTTGGCATTTTCCCTCCTTTAACTGACTCGTTTTAATTTTAGTCTTTCACTAATATATTTTTATATTCTATTTGCTCTTTTCCTGTCTGCAGGTATTTTTTCCTTAAATGCTTTCTGCAGATTTCTTATATATGATGGCATTCGCCTTTTTCAACACCCATGCCTTTTCCGCTTCCTGGCGTACAGATGCTGTCTTTTCTTTCAAGTTCATTATTTATATATGCTTTTACTGCATCGTCAGAAAAACCTTCAATACCCACATAACATTCAATATTATACTGACTGAAAAGCTCCCGGGCCCTCATTCCCATTCCGCCTGTTATAATTAGCTCAACTCCTTTGTTTTTTAAAAACTCAGGGATAACTCCTATTTCATGGCCAGGATTATCTACAACCTCTTTGCTTTTTATCTTTTTATCCTCAACATTGTAAATTGTAAACTGCGGACTTCTCCCGAAATGGGGAAAAACCATATTATCTTCAGTAGTTACAGCAATTTTCAAAACAGCCTCCTTCTAAATATCATTATTTTCTATCTTTTAAGAAAAAATAATTTTTCTGCTTCTTTAATATTATAATAAACCTTGTTTTCATTTATAAGATATGTCAGCATTTTTATCGATTCATTTATATTTATATTCAGACTCTGGCTGATATCTTTTGCAGTACACGGACGTCTTTTTATAATCTCCTGTATTTTTAAAAGCAGATCTTCTTCATGCAGGTGCTTTAGTGCAGTTCCGTGATTTTTTGAAATTTTTATTATCTCCGTCTTTCCGGGTAATAAAGTCATAAATTTCTCCGTCTGCCCCTCAGATGATTTCAGTATACCATACGATTCAGGAAGCCTGAAAGGATTATTCAAATGAATTTTTTTTACCTTATCGTAAAAGAAAGGTATCTCTTTAAAAAGTTTTTTAAAATTCTCAAAGGACCCGTCACTGTCATTGAGACCTTTCAGAAGCATTGTTTCAATAAATATTTCACCGTTATATTTATTAAAAAATTTTTTGACACCACTGATAAAAGAATCAAATGTAATGCTTTCATGTGGTTTGTTTATTTTCTTAAAAGAGATTTCATCCGATGCATCAATAGATATCTTTACTGCATTAGAAACTGAAACTGCATCAATCACACTGTCACTGGAAAATCCGCTTCCATTTGTAAGAACAATTACAGGTATTTCTGTTATTTCTTTTGTTATTTTTATAAGGTCTTTTAAATCCGATGAAAGTGTAGGTTCACCTGAACCGGCAAAAGTTATATAGTCTATTACGGATGAACTATTTATTATCTGTAAAAGATCTTTTTTGAAATTATCATAGTCTATGTCTGTATATCTTTTAATCTCTGTAGTTTTACATGTTGTTTTCCCGAGCTGGCAGTATATACAGTCGAAACTGCATATTTTGTATGGTGTAAGATCTATACCTAAAGAATACCCGAATCTTCTGGAAAATACCGGACCGTAAAATATATTTTTCACTTGATTTCCTTTATTACTTATATATCAATTACAAGACCTGTTCTGCCGAATTCGCATTTATCCCTAAATGCGTTTTTAAGTGAACACGAAGCATTAAATCCCGTACAGTGCATCGGGATTATTTTTTTTATTTCAAATTTCTCAAACTCTTTTATGACTTTTTCAATATATTCACTATTTTCACCAGCAAGATGAAACCCGCCTATTATGAATTTCCGGGATAAATGCCTGCTTTTTTTATCAGCTTTATCCTTATCTTTCAAAATCATTTTTTCTGCTATCTCTTCTGAATGAAGGATAATGTTTATAATCCCTTTGTGGGCACAACCAGTTATTATCAGATTTATATCTTCATCAAAGTAATACAGGGAAATCTCATCTGACATTTCATCAGTAAGAGTAAGGCCGTTTTCTTTTATAAAAAAACAGTTTCCTTCTTCCTGGTTGGGAAAAACCCTTTTTACTGCTCCGCTTAAAAAAATATTTCTGCTGATTTCACTAGACTGTTCTATGAAGTTAAAAACTGCACCGTATTCCTCAAATTCTTGTTTTTTACCAGAAATCCCCACATACCGAAATCCTTTTATTTCTTCTCCGTTTTTTGTTCCTGCCATTTTATTTTCAAATATTTTCGGACTGCAATAGACTCTGGTTTCTTTTCCAATATATTTCAGGACATCCATAAGACCGCCGGTATGGTCATAATGTCCGTGGCTGATAACTATTTTGTTTGTTTCTTTTAAATCTATGCCTGATTTTTCAGCATTCTCCAGCAGTATACCGCTCTGTCCGCAGTCAAAAAGTATTTTATCATTAACGGTTTCTATAAAAAGCGATAAACCATGTTCTGCTTTTAATCCTGGGACATAAACACTGTTATCTGTTAATGATGTTATTTTCATTCCTGAACTCATTGTAAATTCCTGTTTTTATCAAAAATCATAGGTTTAATTAGACTCTTAAAATTATAATTTCTGATAAATATTTGTATTTATTAAAAATCATTAATTTAATGGAAATCTCAAAAATATTATAATACAGATTTTGCAATTATTTTTTCAGCTATGATATTGAAAGCATCCGCTATGGGTGATTGCTTTTTGCTGGAAATAAATGTTTTCCCGTTATCGCTGAGCTTTACAATCTCAGGGTCCATCGGAATTTTTCCAAGAAATTCAATTTCCATTTCCTTTGATGTTTCTTCTGCAATGCCTGTTCCGAACAATTCTATCTCTTTATTGCAGTGAGGGCACACAAGTCCACTCATATTCTCAACCAGGCCTATATATGGAATATTTAAGGTTCTGGCAAAAATTATGCTTTTCCTTGCATCAAGTATTGATACCTCCTGCGGAGTTGTTATGATTATCGCTCCCCTGATATCTTTTATCAGCTGTATTGCGCTTAATGGTTCATCTCCGGTTCCCGGCGGTGAGTCAATAATTAAAAAATCAAGCTCCCCCCAGTTAACCTCTGAAAGAAACTGCTTTATTAGTTTCATTTTCAAAGGACCTCTCCATATTAAAGGAGTATCGGGATCACCTATTACGGAAGCAGTACTTACTACCTTAAGGTTTTCATCTGTAACAATTGGAATTATTCTGCCATCCTTCTGCATAAGCCCTTTACTTCCTAGACCCAGCATTTTATTTACATTCGGACCATGTATATCTACATCAAGCAAACCGGTCATATATCCTTTGCCAGCAAAATAGCTTGCAAGATTTACAGAAAATGTAGTTTTGCCTACTCCTCCTTTGCCGCTTAAAACAATAAACTTGTTCTTTATTTTAGAAATATTTTTTGTTATTGCTCTGTTTTCTTCTTCTATTCTGTCCATTATTTCATTATTCTGCTGCATATCCACCTTTAAAATATATATATTTTTTATATAAAATATTATTTACTATTTTAAAAAAAGCACATGAATAGGCATCATAGCAATGCCTATTCATGTTTTNNATGTCTGAAATCTGGCTTTTTAAAAACTCTGACTGATCTTTTAAAAATGCCTTCTCATCTTCTACTGCCCCGAACCTGGAAGCGCCCTGAAAAGGGTATGGTCCTACTCCCTGGTATGAGCCCCATGCAGGCATGCCTACATTTGCTCTATACCATCCAGGAAGACCTGTTGCATAATACATATTTCTGTAACCTCTTCCCCTTCCAAAGCCACCTCCAAAAAATCCTGTACCTCTGAAAGCGCCTCTTCCGACTGTCGGATTGGCAAAACCTGGTACAGAATATCCTGCACAATAGCCTGCTGCNNGTCATGGGCCCCATTCCCGCAGGCCCTGTTCCGTCTCCTCTTGGCATGATATCACCTCCTGTAAATATCAAAAAATATAATTAAAATATAAATGAACTACGCTACAACATTATAATAATGAACTATAGTTCATTTGTCAAGATTATATTATCTGTTTTTTCATAAAAAATATTTTTTATTATTTGCCTGAAAATCCTCTCTTTGCGAAACATTTTCCGAGAGCGAAATATCCTTTATTTATATAAGCAAATGTGTCCAGTTTCTCAACAGAAACAGCTCCATTTTCATCCAGAATATTTTCATCCATCATACAGCTTATAACTTCACCGAAAACAATATTTCCTCCGCCTATCTTTATAATATCTACAACCTTGCATTCGTAATTTATCGGACATTCTGCGATAAGCTTCGGTTTTATAATAGCTGAATCAATTTTTGTAAGACCGGTTTTTTCAAATTTGTTGATCTGTTCGCCGCTGTTTTCACCACAGAAATCTACTTTCTCAAGTATTGAAGAACACGGAATGTTCAAGCCGAATTCTTTTGTTTCATTTATAAGCCTGTAGGAATATTTTTCTCCTCCAATGGAAATCATGACAATCGGCGGCACTCTTGAAACATTGCTGGTCCAGGCAATTGTCATAATATTATCATTTCCATCAAAATCACAGCATGTAACAAGCGCTATTGGCTGCGGATAAGTAATGTTTGAGGGTTGAATATTTTTCTTCATAAAAACTCCTGTCTGGTTTTTTGATAATCCGAATTGGTTCGGACAATTTATTTTTCCAAAATAATTAATTGATAATTTATGAACTATAGTTCAATATGATTTATTATATTTTTTATGCGGCAATTTGCAAGAAAAAATAAATGACTACACCTGCTATTAAAATCTTCCCCGCCATGATCTTCCGCCACGGCCATGTCCGAAATCCGGATTATGCTTTTTAAGCATCTCTTCCATATTCTCTACATCATCTTCTTTGCAGCTTGGACAGTTTTCTTCAATATCTGAATCCCTGTTCCGTTCATCTGCCTTCAGGTCCCATTCATATCCACACTTTCTGCACCTGTAAGCGTTGTTTACGAAAACAAAACTGCCTCCTTCTATGCGGATTGCATAGCCGTTAACAATAGCACTCCCTATCTTCTTGTGGGCACTGTCTAACAGTCTAGTAAAAGTAGGCCTTGAGATCTCCATACTTTTAGCTGACTCAAGATGATTTAACTTCTCAATATCAACAAGCCTGATCGCTTCATATTCATCGACAGTCAGATTTACTGATTCAAGTTTGGAAGCAGGTATCCCTGCAGGCTTAAAAAAATAAAACCTTGGTGGATAAAGAACTTTTCTTTCTTTTTTCGGCTTAACCATAATTTATTTAATACCCGGTTTTCATTTATCGTCAATTAAAATAATTGTAAACTTTATAAATTATAACAGATTATCTGCTTTGTTTTAAAAATATGTTATCAGTACTGCAAATGGTGATATTCAAAAATAATTTTTATTTCTCTGTTATAATTATAGTATCACAGCCACTGATTAATTTCAGCTTCTGTAGCATGCCATCGCTTAATGAATAAAAATCAACCGGATTTATAATTTTTATGATTTTTATATATAAAAAAAGCTATAATAAATATAAATATAAATTTTAAGTATGGGAAAGATAATGAAGCTATTTAAATCCAAAAAAGGTATTATTATAAAATACTCTTCAGAAAATCTTGACGACTTCTTAAAACTTGTAAAAAATTCAGACAGCAATAATCTTGTAACCGGTTATATCTTTACGACAAGTCTGCTTATAAAAAACAGCCTGAAAAAAATAATGACTGAAATAAAAAAGAATACTGATAAAGCTGTTATTTTTGACAGTCAGATTTTCACCTTTGATAATCCGCTATACATGAAGAAAACAATTGAAAAGATTTCAGAAATCAGCAGAATTGAATCTGTAATAGCCTGTCCTTTCGGTGGAATCAATGTCCTGAAAAAAATTGCAGAATACTGTTCAGATAATGGAATTGTTCCTGTAATAAGCTCATTTTCAGGACAGAAAGGGTTTTATAAAAGTGATGGAGGATATATCGAAGAAGGCATCCCTGCAAAAATGCTTCTAGATGCGGCTACCCTGGGAATAAATCATTTTTTGGTACCTTTCTCAGAAATTGGAAAAATAAAAATATACTGCCACAGAATAATTAATATTATCGGGACACCTAATATACTTTTCTCAAATATCGATAATAATGATTTTAAAAAAATACCGGGAATCTGTGCTGAAGAAAAAGACTATAATATATATGCTGTAATAAATGAAAACCAGGCAGACCCTGAAGAAATTGCAAAATTTCAGATTCAGGACTGACCTGGTTTATAAAAGTCTTAATTTTAATTTAATTTATCACTTAATGAGCCTTTTTCTTTTTCTGGGTAAGAAGTGATACCACTATCAGCGCAATAAAACTCAGAGGAACAGAAATAATTGCAGGGTTGCTGATCTGTATGGGTGCCCTTACATTAGTCAGATGATAAACTTCATCAAATGTTTTCTGTGACAGAAGTATTAGTCCTACAGCAGAAATCAGTCCGACTGTTATTGAAGCTACTATTCCCTTTGCAGTAGTTTTTTTCCAGAAAAGAAGCATTATTATAGAAGGGAAATTGGCTGACGCGGCAACAGCAAATGCCCATCCTACCAAAAATGAGACATTCATTCCTTTAAATACTATACCAAGGAACATAGCTATTATGCCAACACTTATTGCAGCTATTTTCCCTACAGTTACTTTCTTTTTGTCGGTCATTTTTATCTTTAAGAACCTGTCTATAAAGTCATGGGCAACAGCACCACTGGAAGCCACGATAAGACCACTTACAGTACCAAGAACTGTTGCAAAAGCAATGGCTGTAATTATTGCAAAGAAACCAACTCCGAAAGATCTGGCAAGTAAAGGAGCTGACATATTGTCATTTGTAAGATCAAGAACTCCGTTTACCATTGCCCCGAGACCCATATAAAGAGTAAGAATGTAGAAAAGTCCAATTGCTGCAATAGCAACAATTGTTGATTTTCTGGCTGCTGTCGGACTTGGGACTGTATAATATCTTATAAGGACGTGAGGAAGAGCTGCCGTTCCCAGAAACAAAGCAATCATCAGTGAGACAAAATCAAATCTTGTTGCGGGTGTGGCACCTTTCTCAGTGTCCAGTTTATAATACAAACCTGGTTTTAAAACATCTTTCCCTGAAGTTGGATTCTGATAATAAACTGTTATTTTTGCATCATCATCCACAAGTACAACTTTATCCCATCTTATAACTGTCCCTTCTTTTATAGTAGAAATAAAGCTGAAAGGATTAAGGGAACCTGTTTTTACATCTTTTTCTCCGTTGATCTCAGACATATTACCTACCTGAAAAAATCTTTCCTCTTCTTTTATATCGCCATTATAAAGAAGAGTTCCGTCATTTTTCTGGGTAACAGATAAGGTTTCCTCAAGATATTTTGCATCACTATCCATCTTCCAGACTGTTTCAATATTTTCCTGCTGCAGTTTTACAAATTTTATTGTTTTTTCTCCGGAAACAACATCCCATACTTTTCTGACTTCATATGCTTCATCGTTTATTGTAATATCATTATCGCTTACAGATGTTACTTCAATTTTCTTTATATCATGAAAAGGAACAGTGCCGCCCTGATCAGGCTGGGTGGATATTCCTCTTACAAGAACGCTTATTACGAGGGCAAAAGAGAATATAAGCAGCAACCCGCCTTTTATAAACTGAACGTAAGTCGTTGAAGTCATGCCTGCAGTTGCTACTATAAGTATTACAACGGTTCCGACTATTAACACACCTGCCCAGTGAGGAAGCCCCAGAAGCGGAGTGACAAGAGATCCTGCACCTACCATCTGCGGTATAAGATAAAATATTGAAACAATTATAGTACTTATTGAAGCCATGAGTTTGATTCCTCTGGAATCAAACTTGGCATCCAGTGCATCTGTAAAAGTATATTTACCGAGCCGTTTTAATGGTTCAGCAACAACAAAAAGTGCCACAATCCATCCAGCAAGATAACCTATGGAATACAGAAATCCGTCATATCCGGAAAAGGCAATCATTCCGCATATTCCCAGAAATGAAGCTGCAGAAAGATAATCGCCTGCAAAAGCAATACCGTTTACAGACCAGTGAATGCTCCCTCCTGCTGCAAAATACCCGTCACATGAACGGGCTTTTCGTGCAAAGTAATAGGAGATTCCCAGAACCAGAGCGACCAGTGTCAGAAAAATTATAATAGCCAGTGGCGATGCCTGATAATTCATTTGCACACCCTGCTTTCTTTTTCATCTTTTTCCTGAGATGTACCTTCATTCATTTTTCTCTCTGCATCATTGCAGATTTTGTTATAAATGAGAGCCATAATAAGAGCAACCAATATAAGGCCGAGACCGTAAACAATTGCCAGGTTTAAAGGACCGATATCCACAGCCATCAGCTTCGGATAGATAACATTGATTAAAATAAAACCGGCATAAACTACTGAATACCCCAGAAACATCCATATGCCGATTTTTGCCTTGAAATTCGTTGATTTGTCTTTATCCCATTTGGAATAATGCTCGTGGTCCATTAAACCTCCCTTGGATATGAAATTCTTGTTACAATTATTTGATTATAATAGACACAACTGTTAAAAAAAAGATTTTTAACCATTTTTTTTATTTTTTTTAAACTAACAAAAAGGCAGCAATGATTTTTCATTGCTGCCTGAAAAGATTTTATGAAAAATTTTTTATTTCATCATTTGCTGTATTATCTGGCTGGAAATAATTTCAACCATTTCGTTTATATTGTTGCTTAAAACAGAAGAAGATTTTTTGTTTCCAAGACTTCCGGTATCTATCTTGCAATTTGCAGAATCAACATATTGTCTGGTTTTAATCTCTACATATTCGCAGAAGGGAATTATTTCTTTTGAAGGCGTATACTCCATTTTTGAATGCGGAAAATATTT
>DNFX01000216.1 GCA_003486795.1 Actinomycetota bacterium | reverse complement strand
AAAGGATTGATTAGCGAAATTGCATTTATATCTTTCGAATGACACTTCAACGAATTCAGTAAATTTAACGTATTGTCTGTACTTCCGTCTTCAATAAAAATCATCCTTACTGAACTATCCGGTAAATTAATGTTCCTTATAGATTCAATGAATGGTATTATTGTTAGTTCTTCGTTTCTGACAGCTACAACAATATCAATTAATGTCATTTAGTTAACTCCATACAGAGGTTTCAATGTTCTCTTTAATAATTATTTTTTTTGTTATTCCTTCATGACCCATTGAGTATAATCCAAGCAGAATACTAAGAAGATAAGCAGGTATTTGCGAAATCAAAGAAAAAACAATAGCTTGTTCCCTGGGCATTTCTGCAATTGAAAAGGCAAGAATGCAGACAAACTGGTACACTCCTATATTTCCCGGAGTAGTCGGTAGTACAAACGAAACACTGATAAAAAGCAAGGCCAGCAATGAAACATGCCATGAGTATGGACCCTGAGCTATCTTTTCAATAATAATATACCCCGCATAAACATATAAAAACCAGCTTAAAGCTGTTGCCGCCAGTGCTCCGGAAATTATTCTTTTATTGCGCAATATGTAACTGTACGAAAAAATAAGTTCAAAGCGGCGTATAATCCAGAGATAAATTTTGTTCTTACTGAAACCGGAAAAACAATTATAGAAAGTATTACTGCGTTTTGATAAAAGAAAGAAAAAAAATAATGTTACTGAGGCAATTACTAAGACAATATATCCTCCCTGTTTAATATATAGTGGAAGGTTCAAAATAAATAATGCTGCCAGGAAAACCATACTCAATCCCAGCAGATCAAATAACCGTTCCACTGCAACCGAGGCTAAACATGAGGTTTTCCTTAAACTGTTTTTCTTTGCGATCATTACTGCTTTAAGAAAGTCGCCTGTCCTTGCCGGCAGAATTGAATTTATGAAATATCCGATATTCACATAATGGAATACCTGTAATATACTTATACGTTTCTCGTATGAAAGCAGCAACCACCACCTGCAAACAACAAAAAGCCGGGCAGCCAGGTTTAGCAGAACAACTGCTGCAATCAAAAGAAATGAAGCAGATGAAAATACTGTTTTTAATTCTGCCCATGAGATTTTCCGAAGAGACAGATAAAGGAATAACAAGGCTAAAATGATCCCTGTCGGAATTTTATTTTTCTGAATTATTTTTAGCAAAAGATATTTTTAGTTTGATTTGACTCTGTGTGCAGCCTTTTCAAACAGGCCAAGATAATAATCAGCAACCTTTTCAATCGTAAACTCCTTTCGAACATAGTCTGCAGCATACAATCCTTTTTTTATTGCGGATTGCGGATTCTTAATATACTCACGAATTGCATTTGTAATAGCATTTAATTCCAACGGAATAAGTGTACCGTTAAGTTCATTAATAAACAACCTGGTATCGCCTACGTCAGATGCAATTATAGCATTACCACAGGCCATAGCTTCTAGAACACTCTGTGAGGGATAATTATTGGTCGTCTGAATGCTGACAAATAGACTGGTTTCAGCAAGCACTTCAGGCGGATTGTTATGAAAACCATGAAAAATTATATTTGACAACCCGCTGTTTATTACAAGTTCCGGGATTGTTTCCGATAACCGGCCCTCACCCATAACATGAAATTCCACTTCAGGGTGCTCCTTTGCCAACACCTGGGCAGCATCAATAAACATAACCGGATTCTTGTCATTTTCCAGTCTGCCGGAAAAGGCAATACGAAATTTGTTTTTAGCACCAATATGACATTTTGAATAGTCAGTAAACGAGCAGGGAGTTATATTTACTTTTTCAACCTGTATTTTTATCCCGAGCTTTCTTACACCTTCATAGATAAATGGACTCAGAAAATCTACCAGATCACTGTTTTCGAGTGCATAATTAAAAGATACATATTTTCTGTACCACTCTTTTCGGGGATTTACCGATATATTGGAAAGCCAGCTGTCCATATTACTGAAAATAATTCCGGGGCGGGATTTATTCTTTTTATAATAAAAATATAACGGCAAAATGCCACTATATACTCCGATAAAACAAGCGATGCCAAGTTGTTTTCGTTTTTGATCAATTTCTTTATAGCGCTTGTATTGCAGCCGCTTAGATCTCAAATAAGGATAAAGGCGATAGGAATATGTTCTTTTGACCTGTTTCTTTATAAAAAGTAAGAATTTGTTATTGGATTGGGATTGTGGTTCTGAAAGTTTAGAAGGCATTGAATTTTCAACATTCCCAATAGAAATAATTCTATCATTACAAATATCCGGATATAATTCCTGTATTCTTTTTTTTAATGAATGGGTAACAAAAAAGAATATCTGTCCTTTATATTTCTCATCCAGAAACATAAAAAGTCTGATAAATCTATGCTCAGCACCTCCAACAATGCCGCTTGTTAATAATATGAAAGAAAAAGACATCCGTCTGCTTAGGATTATTATGTCAGTGAATTATTATTGCTTATTACGATAGAGATAATACTCACCATTTTTATAAATTTCATTACAGTTGTTCACTACCCATTTATAATGATCCGTTTTAGTGATGCCTTCCATTATCATTCCATATGTAATAATAATGTATGCTTTTGCAGGCAAATCTGATGGTTCCCGAATTTTCTCAAATGAGAGTATTTCTCTGTTATCCAGATATATCTTAGGGATATAGATCAGGCCCAGCGTGTAAACCGGGTCTTCTGATTGAATTATTGTTTTTATTACATGGAAAAACTGTTTTTGATAATTGGGATTGTCATAAGTAAAGGATTTTTTCAAAATATGATTCCTGTAATACTGAATATCATCCACAGAGCCGTTTCGTATAAACGCAAAATTCATCACCAATCCAACCAGGGCATACGAGATAATAGCTACTTTAAATGGTTTTGTTTTAAGTGAAAAAGGATACCTCAAAGCAAACAAAATAAGGGTTGCTGCTATTCCAATAAAAGAGTTTCTCCAGGTAGTTGTGTCATGAAAGATCCACCAATGAAAAATACACACAATTGAAAATGCAAAAATCATCTTATGAAAGAGCGGAGCACTTTTTATTCCTTTAGAGGTCTCTAACCAGATCAGAAACAACAGAGGTATAAAGATCAACTCAGATAACAGGAATGTTTTATTTGTGATCCCCCCTATGTTAATTGAAAGTGCACCCTTGGAATTTCCCAGTATTATATTATAGAATGTCTTCAAATAATTATCAACCCCGGAAAACAATATACCCAGTAGAGTAATTAAAATAAAAAATATTAGTACCCTAAGAGCATATTTAAAATAGAAATACTTCTCATCAAAAAAAAGAAAAAGAAAAAATATTACAAGGCTAAACCATAAAATTATCTGAAATTTTGATGTGATAGCAAATGCCATCATAATTGCTGATAAATTTAACTTTCTATTTTCCCCTGCTAATGGATCAAATTTTTGAATAAAATATAAAGCTGACAGGATAAAGAACAGTCCCATCATTTCCAGATACGTACAGGATGTCAGATAATTGATGCCAGGGAATGTGAGAATCAATAATAAAGCTACCA
>DNFX01000115.1 GCA_003486795.1 Actinomycetota bacterium | reverse complement strand
ATTCTTATGATATCAGCTATATACAGGACTTTATTATTATGATAAATATAGTTTCCGGTAATATTCCTGGGAATAATCAAAATACATAAATTGATTCATGTATTATATTTTATACTGTTTTTTAATTATGGTTTCATTATTATTAAGTATATCAATGTACTGTTCTCTTTCAAGAAAGAAAGGATCTTTCAGATTTTCCTTGGAAAGTTTTCCTTTAAAATCTTTAATATTGTCATAATTATTTTTCTGCATCCACTGAGTTATACTTAAAAGAATACTGCTTATATTTTTAAAATTGCTTTTATAAACAGAACTTACCATCTGTACACAGGATGCTCCGCTTAAAATCATGCTTATGACATCTTCTGCATCAAATATTCCTGTACTTGAGCAAATATCTGCATCGGTTCTGGAGGAAATAAGTCCAGTAAATCTTAAAGGTATTTTATTTTCACATTTACATGAAATAGGCATTGGGTAAAAATATTCTTTATTTTCTATATTAATTTCGGGAGTAAAGACTTTGTTGAAAAAAACAAAGCCCTGAACACCGGTTTTTGCCAAATCAGAAACAGTACTGATTATATCTGAAAAGAAATAATTCATTTTTATGCTTACAGGTATATTTATTACTGATATAACTGATTCAGATATATCAAGCTGCATTTCTTCAATATTTACTTTTTCCTTATTATTATTAACAGCAGGGGATGAATAAAAATTGAGTTCCAGGCCATCAATACCTGTTTCTTCAAGTTGCTTTGCATAATCCAGCCATGTTTCTTTATTTATGCAGTTAAGGCTGGCTATAAGGGGAATTTTTACAGCAGCTCTTAATTTTTTTAATTTATACAGGTGCTCCCTCGGACCACCGTGGCTGATAGAAGGGAAAACCGAGATCATTTCAGCATGTCTGTCTGCATATTCATTCCTGAATTCATTGAATTGTATTTTTTCAAGTATAATCTGTTCTTCAAAAAGTGACTTGAAAACAATAGCTGCTATTCCTTCCTGTTCAATTATTCTGGCTGATTCAGTATTTTCACTTAAATTGCAGGCGCCGAGTATCAATGGATTCTTAAGCTCGATACCCATATAAGAAGTTTTTAAATCCGGCATTTCTCCTCCTAATTATCATTTATTTAAAAAGATAAAGAAAATCATTTTTAATTATAGCATTTTTATGTTTTTTTTATTAATCTGCAAGCACTTCTCTGCTTGCAGTTAACGTATTTTATTATATAATTGCTAAAAAATTAATTTTTAATCATGAATTGGTGGTTTATGGATGAAAATAACATTGTTGTAATGAAGTTTGGCGGAACTTCCGTAGGAACTATTGAAAAGATAAATAAAGTAGCAGAAAGAGCAATTGCAGTAAGCAGGGAAGGTAAAAATGTCGTTATAACTGTTTCTGCAATGGGAGATACTACTGATGATTTAATAGATCTTTCATCAAAGATCTCGGGCAATCCTTCCAGAAGGGAAATGGATATGCTTCTTTCGACAGGAGAGCAGGTATCCAGCTCACTGGTTGCTATGTCGATAATTGAAAAAGGAGCAAATGCAGTTTCCCTGACAGGATATCAGGTGGGTATTCTTACAGATGATACTTTTTCGGAAGCAAAAATACTGAATGTTGAAAAGAAAAGGATATTTAAGGAATTTTCCAAAGGAAATATAGTTATTGTGGCAGGATTTCAGGGAATTACTGATGACAATGATATAACAACCCTCGGAAGAGGGGGCTCAGATACAACAGCAGTTGCACTTGCAGCTGCTCTTGAAGCCAAATACTGTGAGATTTTTACTGATGTAGACGGGGTATTTACAGGAGATCCCAACGTGATTCAGAATGCCAGAAAAATAAATATATTATCTTATGATGAAATGCTGGAACTTGCATCTTCAGGCGCAAAAGTATTGCATCTAAGAGCGGTTGAATATGCTAAAAATCATGGAGTTATAATCCATGTAAGATCCAGTTTTAATAATAATGAAGGGACTTGGGTTATGGATACAGAAAGTGTTAATGATAAAATGGAACAGGCAGTTGTTTCAGGTGTTTCATATGATACAAATCAGGTAAAGATTTCCGTTTTCGGGATTCCTGATGAACCAGGTGTTGCGGCAAAATTATTTAGTGAATTCGCACAGGCACACATCAATGTTGACATGATAGTTCAGAATGTCAGCGAAAAAGGAAAAGCTGCTATTTCTTTAACTATTAAAAATGAGGATCTGGATATTGCAAAAAAGGTAATTGATAAAATGAAAACAATACTTAATATTGAATCTGTCCAGGTTGACACAAATATTGCAAAAGTCTCAATAGTAGGAGCAGGAATGAAATCACATCCCGGAGTGGCTTCAAGGATGTTTTCATGTCTAGGTGAAAATAATATAAATATTGAAATGATTTCAACTTCACCGATAATTATTTCCTGTATTCTAAGAAAAGAAAGAGCTAAGGAAGCAGTTAAACTATTACATGATTGTTTCAGTCTGGACAAAGAATAGAGTCATTGGAGGATTTTTTGAAAGAATATAATGTTGCTATTGCCGGTGTTACAGGTGCAGTGGGTAATGTTTTTTTATCCATTCTTGAAGAAAGAAAATTTCCTGTAAAAAATCTTATACCTCTGGCTTCGGCAAGATCAGCCGGAAAGAAAATCAAATTTATGGGCGAAGATCTGGAAGTTAAAGAATTAAAAAAAGATTCTTTCAGCAATACAGATATTGCCTTATTTTCTGCGGGAGCTTCAAGATCGACTGAATTTGCTCCATATGCAGCAGAAAGCGGGGCAGTAGTAATAGATAACAGTAGTGCTTTCAGAATGGATGAGCAGGTTCCGCTTGTTGTACCGGAAGTAAATCCTGATGATGTAAAGCTGCATAAAGGCATAATTGCAAATCCCAACTGTTCTACAATCATAATGGTGGTTGCATTAAAACCCATATATGATTTG
>DNFX01000244.1 GCA_003486795.1 Actinomycetota bacterium | reverse complement strand
ATAGCTCATATTGATCATGGCAAATCTACTCTTGCGGACAGGATACTGGAATATACAAAAACTGTCAGTCCCAGGGATATGCTTGAACAATATCTTGATAATATGGATCTTGAAAGAGAAAGAGGCATAACAATAAAAGCCCATTATGTTACTGTTGCCTATAAATCAAAAAATAACGGGAAGGAATACAGATTCAATCTTATTGATACTCCGGGCCATGTAGATTTTACATATGAAGTCTCAAGAAGCCTGGCAGCCTGTGAGGGAGCTATTCTTGTAGTGGATGCCACCCAGGGTATTCAGGCACAGACACTGGCAAATGTATATCTTGCAATGGAAAATAACCTCGAACTGATACCAGTCATAAACAAAATCGATCTCCAGAGCTCTAGGCCGGAAGAGGTAGCTGAAGAAATTGACAAGATTCTCGGTATAAGCAAAGAAAAAATACTGAAAGTATCTGCAAAAACTGGAGAAGGAGTAGAAGAAATCCTTGAAAGCATAATTACGAATATACCGAGCCCGCAGGGAAACGAAAATGAGTCGCTTCAGGCGCTAATTTTTGATTCCAATTATGACCCTTACAGAGGGGTGGTTTCACTTATAAGATTGAGAAACGGCAGGATTACCAAGAATATGAAGATAAAGTTTATGGCAGAAGGGTATTACACTGAAGTTGAAGAAGTCGGTGTAATGGGACCGAAGATGATTCCTGTAGAGAGTCTGTCTGCCGGTGAAGTAGGCTATATTGTAACCGGAATAAAAGAAGTTGATAAAATAATAGTTGGCGATACCATAACTTCTTTCGAAAATCCTACAAAGACAAGTCTTCCCGGATATAAGAAACCAAAGCCGATGGTTTACTGCGGACTTTATCCGATTGATGGTGATGATTATGAAAACCTGAGAGATGCGTTAAAGAAGCTCGAGCTAAATGATTCTTCCCTTATTTTTATACCGGAAGTGTCAGTTGCTCTCGGTTCCGGATACAGGGTGGGTTTTCTGGGTCTTCTCCATCTTGAAATCGTCAAGGAAAGGCTTGAAAGGGAATACAACCTTCATCTACTTACAACTACTCCGAATGTTGTTTACCAGATAACAAAAACAAACGGCGAGATGATTATAGTAAAGAGCCCGGCAGATTATCCTGATGAGGAAAAGATTCAGAAAATCGAAGAGCCCTTTGTCACTGCCACCATACTTACACCAAAAGAGTATATAGGTGAAATAATGAAGCTGTCCAACCAGAAAAGGGGAGTATACAAGGATATGAAATTCATATCTGTCGGAAGAGTTGAACTTCATTATGAATTTCCTCTTTCTGAAATAATAGTTGATTTCTTTAATCTTTTAAAATCAATAACATCAGGATTTGCTTCGCTTGATTATGAATTCAAAGATTACAGACAGTCTGAACTTGTAAAACTTGATGTTCTGGTCGGAGGGAACAAGGTTGAAGAACTATCGGTAATAGTTCATAAAGAAAAAGCCTATTATATCGGAAGAGAATTCGTCAGAAAATTAAAAGAGGAAATCCCGAGGCAGATGTTTGAGATAGCAATACAGGCGGCAATCAATAAAAGGATAATAGCAAGGGAAACTGTTTCTGCCTTGAGAAAAGATGTTACTGCCAAACTGTATGGCGGAGATGTAACCAGGAAAAACAAACTTCTGGACAAGCAGAAAAAAGGCAAGAAGAAAATGAAAAAAATAGGCAAGGTAGACATTCCGAGCGAGGCATTCATGAGTTTTTATAAAATAGATATAAACAGCAAATAGACTTTTTATTAAGTTATTTATATGTTTTAATTTAATATCAATTATAATATTATTAATTGCCTGGATTTTAAAATTAAAATATAGAAAGGTGTTGGAATGAAGAAACTGTTAATTGTAATAAGTCTTATTTTAACATTATCACTGATTATCCCTTTTGCAGGTTGTGCAAGAGCCGGTTCAAAAATTGCTGAAGATGTAATAGAAAAAGAGCTTGAAGAAGCTTCTGATGGTAATATTGATCTTGACCTTCAGGAAGGCGGAGCAGTTGTAAAGGATGAAAAGGGCGGAGAAACACAGATAGGTGAAGATGTAAATCTGCCTGAAGGATGGCCCAATGATGTTCCTGTTTATTCTGATACAAATTTTTCCATGTCAACAAAAACAAAGAATGGTGAAACAGACAAGAATGAATATGCAGTCTGGGGAATAGTAACAAAAGGTTCAGCAGAGGAAGTCTATAACTGGTATAAGAGTGAATTTTCCGGCTGGGAGATGGTTACTGACCAGTATACAAAATCTGATGATGGAGATCTTGCATTTCTTTATATGAAAAGCAGCGCTTATGAAGTATCTGTGACAATCGGCGAATCAGAAGATGAAACTTCTCTCGGCATGCAGGTAATTGAACAATAGAAATATTGTTGCAGCTAACTTAAGATCAGGCTTAAAAATTTAATANNTATTTATTAAAAAAATTTGTAAATAAGTATTTTTTTTATATAATTTTGTCTTAATATTTGTAAAATAGGAGTCCTCCTATTACAGGTGCTCCCTGTCATAGGTGAACCCCCATTTTGCTTTTAAGTCTTTATTAAACCCATGAAAAAAAAGGGGGAGCAGTTGAAAAGCGACATTGAAATTGCTCAGGCAGCCAAAATCAAACCAATCATCGAAATTGCAGAATCAATAGGACTTAATGAAGATGATCTTGAGCTGTATGGCAGACACAAAGCAAAAGTAAAACTTGAAGTTCTGGAAAAATTCAGGGACAAACCGGATGCAAAATATGTTGATGTGACGGCAATTACGCCCACGCCTCTCGGTGAAGGGAAAACAGTTACTACAATAGGTCTGGGAATGTCACTTAACAGAATCGGCAAAAAAGCAGTAACCTGCATAAGGCAGCCATCTCTTGGTCCGGTATTCGGTATAAAAGGCGGTGCAGCCGGAGGAGGATATTCACAGGTTCTGCCCATGGAGGATTTCAATCTTCATCTTACTGGAGATGTCCATGCAGTGGGAGTTGCCCACAATCTTCTTGCAGCTTTTCTTGATGCCCACATGATGCACGGAAATGAACTAAATATTGATCCTTTCAGCATAACCCTTAATAGGGTTGTTGATGTCAATGACAGAGTATTAAGAAATATAGTTGTCGGTCTCGGAGGCAAAGCCAACGGACTTCCCAGGGAAACAGGTTATGATATTACTGTAGCGTCAGAAGTAATGGCTATTCTTGCTTTGACAACAAGTCTGAAAGATCTGAGAAAGAGACTTGCAAGGATGGTCATAGGGACTGATTATAACGGCAGGGCAGTTACTGCAGAAGATTTAAAGTGCGCAGGTGCAATGACTGTTCTTTTAAAGGATGCAATCAAGCCAAATCTGCTGCAGACTATTGAGCATAATCCGTGCTTTGTCCATGCCGGTCCTTTTGCCAATATTGCCCATGGCAATAATTCCATTCTTGCAGACATGATGGCAAGCAAACTGGGAGATTATGTGGTAACAGAAAGTGGTTTCGGAGCAGATCTCGGAGCTGAAAAATTTATGAATATCAAATGCAGATACAGCGGTTTGAAGCCTTCTGCCGCAGTCATTGTGGCAACAGTAAGGGCATTAAAGATGCATGGCG
>DNFX01000237.1 GCA_003486795.1 Actinomycetota bacterium | reverse complement strand
TACCATGGATTTTATGAAGAAGCTAAAGGAGCAGGGACATCGCTTATCAATTGATATGCAGGGGTTTCTCTGGGAAGTGGATAATTTGACTCGTGCTATTCGCTTTAAAGACCTCCAGGAAAAAGAAGAAATTCTCCACATGGTGGAAGTTGTAAAATTGGATCAAACAGAAGCAAAAGTTCTGACCGGAACTGATAACCTCGAAAAAGCAGCTGCAATAATTGACAAATGGGGATGTCCCGAATCGCTGATAACCTGTTCAGACGGTGTATTGGCGTACAAAAATGGTGCAAGTTGTTATGCAAAATTTACCAACACAAATTCCAATGGGAGAACAGGGCGTGGAGATACTACAATGGGTGCCTATCTTGCGAAAAGTATTGACCATTCAGTCGATGAATCTGTGAGATTTGCAGCAGCAGCAGCATCTATTAAAATGGAAACTGAAGGACCTTTTACAGGCACTCTTGAAGATATTATTAAAAGGATGGAAAAAGATCGTTTATACAATGGCGGAAATGATCTTTAATGGTTAAAGATCATTGTTAAATGTTTGAATAGTTTATCAAAACAGCAATAACTAAACAATTGAAATGATAAGGTGTTAATTTAATTTATCTTAAGATATTGTCAATGCTGTTAAGCAAATTTTTGCCTACCAATGTGGGTTTCCCGAAAATCATTTTCAGGTACTCAAGCATAAATTCCTGAATCATCTGTTCCTTTGATGTATTGGCAAAAGACATTTTTTCATCTGAATCGGACTGGCTGATTTTGTTTATTTTTATTGCAGCAGACTGTTGTTCCTGTTGTAGTATGGTATACTGTTTCAGTAAATCATCTTCAGGCATGTTTGAAAGCAATTCGTAAACGGAAATTATCCGGTCAGGAGGGGGCAGGAGAGGGGATTCCAGACTTGTTTTGCAATCACGGGCAAAACGTTTTAACCCTTCAATTATGTGGTTTGATTTGACGAAATTTATACCAGACCAGCCAGCACGGAGCCACTGAAAAATACCTGTTCTGACCATTGCAGAAGATGTGCCGGATTCAACGTATAGACCAACTGAAAAAAAATCGTAAATATATGACTTGGCCCATCCGAGGCCTGCTCTTGTAGTGCCAGGTTCTCCCGAATAATAATAGTTCCAGCCATTATCATTATTCAGAATGATACCTTTTTTGCCTACATTTGATTTAGAAATCTGCTTTGATATGGAGACCATAACCTGTTTGCCTTTGTAATTAAGGAGAACCAGTGTTCGCTTCAATGAATATTCATGGTAAACGCCTGTATTCAGATCAGGTGTATCGGATTCATCCTGTATACCATTGATAATTAAAGGTTTTCCACCAGGAGGAATATATTTCCATGCAACAGGAAGTTTTTTGTAATCTTTTTTATTGGAAGTCCATATGGAATACCGCAGGGATGAAGGTCTTGTAATCACGGGGGGAATGAAAGGGTGGTAAGAATACTCTATAAAGAGTGGGAAGTTGATCTTTGTATCAAATTCGTAATATGCACCAGTGCTGTTCATAGATTTAGGAAGGGAATGCCCCTTGTTCTGTTTGGGAGATAAAACATGATTTATAAGTGTGGCAACAGCATTTTCATCAAGACCTGTTTTAGGTTCAACGCAAAATTCTACCAGCTTTATTGCAGCTTCTTTTATCTGATCCTCATTGTTTACAGAAGAAAGTGCCGCTGTAGGGTTATGGAGCATTATAAAAATCAGCAGGACGATGAAATGCCCGAATCTGAACTTTGAAATGAAGAACTTACGGTATTTTTTTATACTGTAATTTTTGGCAATATTCATTTTACGGATGATATTTTACACTTAAGGATTTCCTCTGTCAATATGGAATGTATGTAATGAAAAGACCTTCCGGAATGCAAAGGAAAATGAAGGATAATACCATACTGAACTATCCAACATTCTGATAGTGCATTGTGTTTGTATTAATTAGAATTTCCTGCTAATTAAAATAACAGTGGAATTAAACTGGCAGGAAAGGTTAAAATATTTTCCTTGCATTAACATGTTGAGTTCTTCCCAAAAAATTTATTTATTTTTAATGTCAGCTATCATAACTTTTATTCCACTTATTATGAATCAGGAATGCTGATCCGGAACATGGTAGCTCGTTCTTTACAATATACCTGTTGATTTTGATTTAATAAAATATCAAGCCAGGAAAAATGTAAGGGCAATAGAAGATCGAGCTTTTTAAATGGAGGCAATTAATGGCTATTGAAGTAAAATGGGTTGGATTTGATTTTGGACAATGCTTAATGGACACAGGTGGACTCCGGACATATTTGATAGTAGGTGATGTGTGTAAGGAGCTTGGCGAACCTGAGTTAATTGATGAAAGAGTTCATAAGTATCATATCTTAAAAGAAAAATATGACAATTACAGTGTCCTCAAGGAAGGGCATCGTGATGAGATAATAGACTATGTTTTTGACGGTAATTATGATGCCAGTGAACTGTTTCTGGAAAAGGAGCAGGAATATCTGATCGCAGGGAAGGGACTTGAAGAAACGCTTTGTTATCTCACTGATCAGAAAATAAAATTATCAGTGGTTTCAGAATTAAAAAAAACATTAGGTCCTGTTGACACAAATGTAATATGCCGTTTTTTAAATAGAAAGGGGCTTATAAAGTATTTCAGGTATATAGTGAGCCCTCTGGGGCTGGTTGAGATTAACAGTGGATCGCTGAACTCTAAATACAAAGGCAAGACAAAAGAAGCTGGTACAATTTATGATGAGCTTGCAATGGATTTAAAGGAGAGAGGTGTTGACGTTTCTGAAGCTGTTATGGTCGGAGATAAGTTATGGACAGATATTATTCCTGCAAAAAAAAGAGGTTTTTGGACAATTCAGTATACAGGCTATATTGATATGGGTTTTTCTGAATACGCTGATTTCAGGGTGTCTGATTTCAGACAGATAAAAAATTTAGTTAAAGGAAAGGAGTAATAAGGAAAATAAAATGGACAGACCAGAACATTTAATATTACAGTTTCAAGATGGTTCTAGAGAAGAAATTGAATTCAATAAGTTAAGCAAACAAACCCAGGAAGATCTACTGGAATCATGCACTTCTTTAAAATTTGCTGAGCCTGATGTCACAAAAAGTTATGTTTTACTTAAATGGCAGAATGGATGGCAGGAAGTAATCGGCATAAAAAAGGATAATGTAGAGCTTATGAGGTTTTACATAATTGAAAGAACAGAAAAAATAGGCAGGATGTCAATGACAGCAGGAGAAAATTACCCCCTTCTCTTTTATGTCAGAAGACTGCCCATGGAAGTGGAAAGCGCCCTTTTTACAGA
>DNFX01000055.1:2114-5865 GCA_003486795.1 Actinomycetota bacterium | reverse complement strand
ATATGGGGAAGCCAGGACAAAACAGGAAAACCGCATGCAAGTGATATATTAAAGAAGAAAAAATCATTTCCCATAGTCTACACTCTAAGCAGTGCTCCTGATAAAATAAAGAAAAGCCTTCTTAAGATATATGAATCAGAGAAAATCAGTAAAAAACAGGTGCTTGAAGTTCTTCAATATCTTGAAGACGTGCAGGCAGAGAAATTCTGTGAAGAAAAATGCAGACATTATTATGAACTTGCAGTAAAAGAGATAAAAAATCTTCCTGTTTCAGAAAAATATTTTCAGAAATATTATGAAATATCTGATTTTCTCCTTATAAGAGATTTTTAAAAATGAAAAAGGCAAACGATAAAAATATACATTCGGCAAGGAAAGAAGAGCATCTGAATATAAGCCTGAACCATGATATAGATTATATAGAAAAAAGTACCGGTTTTGAGAAATATTATTTTATTCATAATGCTCTGCCTGAAATCTCGCTTGAAGAAATAGATACCTCTATTACTGTACTTGGAAAGAAACTTGCACTACCTCTTATGATATCTCCCATGGTCGGAGGTATCGATGAGGCAGCTAAAATCAACAGAGACCTTGCAATAGTTGCAAGGGAATGCCGGATAGGAATGGGGACTGGCTCACAGAGGATGGCAATAGAAGATAAGAAACTTGCCAAGACTTTTAATGTTAGAGATGATGCACCAGATATACTTCTTTTTGCCAATCTTGGTGCCGTACAGTTAAATTATGGTTATGACACAAAACATTGCAGGGATGCCATAGACATGATTGAGGCGGATGCTCTCTTTCTTCATCTAAATCCTCTGCAGGAAGCTCTACAGGCTGAGGGAAACTATAATTTTAAGGATCTGCTTTCAAAGATAAGCTTTGTCTGCGAAAACCTTGAAAAACCCGTTCTTGCCAGGGAAGTCGGTTTTGGCATTTCTGCCGAAGCTGCTTTAAAGCTGAAACTTGCAGGAGTTTTCGGAATAGATACGGGAGGAAGCGGAGGAACATCATGGATTGAAATAGAAAAAACGCGCCTTAATGCAAGTCCGTTAAAAAAAGCTGCACAGTTTTTCGGGAGCTGGGGTATTCCGACTGCTGATTCCATAAAGATGATACGTGAATCGTGTCCTGATATTTTTCTGATTGCAAGCGGCGGAATAAGGACAGGGGTGGATGTTGCAAAAGCAATTGCTCTCGGTGCCGATATTGCTGGAATTGCACTTCCTGTCTTAAAACAGGTTAGGATTTCCGTAAAGGAAGCAATNNAGCAATCAGTTATATAAAAGAAATAGAAGCCGGTCTAAAAATCGCCATGTTCTGTATAGGGGCACAGAATATAAAACAATTAAAGCATAATTTTAATTTGAGAAATGTTGAAAAGTGAGATAGCACCTGCAAAAATAAATCTGACACTTGAGATTTCAGGAAAACGTGATGACGGATATCATGATATATTTTCCCTTATGCAGACAATTGACTTGTGCGACTACCTTACTTTTCATAAAAATCCATGGCTCCAGATTATACCGGAGTATCACAATCTTCCTGCGACCGACAGCCTTCCGGGATTTGACAGAAATAATTATCTTGTCAAAAACCTTGTCTATAAAGCAGCAGAAACTTTAAAAAATCACACAAATTATAAAAACGGAGCAGTAATAGAGCTGAAAAAAAGTATACCTTCTGCAGCAGGACTCGGAGGCGGTTCAAGTGATGCAGCAGCAGCCCTCAGAGGCCTTAACAGGCTGTGGAACCTTAAGTTGAGCGACTCGGAACTGGCAGAAATAGGACTTATGGTCGGCAGCGATGTACCCTATTTTATATACGGGGGTACATGTATTGTCAGCGGCAGGGGAGAGAGAATTAAAAAAATAAAACCAATACCCCCGAAATGGATACTTGTGATACTGCTTCCCTTCGATTTTAAGGAAAAAACAAAAAAACTTTATTCATATGTAAATTCCAGAAATTATTCATCAGGAGATATAACAAAAAATCTCGAGGAAAAAATAAAAGATGAAAAATACAGTAATATCAGAAATGATCTTTTCAATGCTTTTGAAGATATATATGCGGAGTTTTTTGAAGAATATAAGATATGGGTAAAAAAATTCAGTGAACTGGGAATCGAGAAAGTACATCTTGCCGGAAGTGGACCTTCCGTTTTTTATATTTCAGCTGACGAAGCCGATGTTCTTGAAGCTGCAGAAAAGATATCCAACATAGCTAATTTGCAGCTTTATATAACAAGAACCGTCCCTTAAAGAGAGGGGACGGTTCTTTTGGTTCCGATACGATTTAAACAAACATGCTTTCCATCTCAGACTAAAACCCTAAACTATCATCCGGTTAACTTTTTATATAATCTACATATCAGATTATATAAATAATGCACATTAAAATATAATTATTATAAGCTTTATTTTATATAGTTCTGAAATATGCATCATACTGTTTTACCCATGATAGAGACCTGAAATGAATAAGTCCCAGCGGTAGCCCGATTGCATAAGGAATAAGCCCAGGTCTTCTGAACAAAGTCCAGAGCAAAAGCTGCCAGTAATAATGCCTGCCTGTCTGAAGCATTCCGAGAATCCATATGGAAGCAAATAATGCCCTTATATGATAAAAGCGCAGACTCAGAGTGTTAACTCTTCTCGGATTAAACTCTCTTAAAAACGTCTTTATTCTTGGATAATAATGACTGGGTGAATAAATAGTTGAGACTGCATCCATATAACCTTTCATAAGAAGCTTGCTGTCCATTACAGGAATAAAATTCAATGCTGATATTTCAGAAGTGGTGTCATTAGGATCAATGAGCCTGTTCGAGTCCTTCAGCCTTTCATGAAGCCTGCTTTTCGGGAATACATTAAGTAAACCCACCATGGAAGTCACAATACCACTTTTCTGTATGAACTCTATCTGATTTTCAAATATAGAAGATTCATCACTGTCAAAACCGATTATAAATCCACCATTTACTTCAATGCCCATATTCTGTATTGCTTTAACGGACTGGACCATGTCTCTGTTCTGATTCTGTCGTTTTCCGCATTCCATAAGGCTTTCAGTATTTGGTGTTTCTATACCTATAAAGACAGTTGCAAATCCCGCTTCAGTAAGCATTCGCATAAGCTTCGGATCATCTGCCAGGTCAATTGAAACCTGAGTGCTGAAAGTAAAAGGATACTTCCTCTTCTGCTGCCACTCGATTATTGCAGGAAGATATTCTTTCTTAAGCCTTGACTTGTTGCCGATAAAATTATCATCAACAAAAAATATTGCAGCATGCCAGCCGGCCTGGTAAAGGGAATCAAGTTCTGCAAGAAGCTGTTCCACACTCTTTAACCTGGGGTTTCTGCCATTAAGGTGAACCACATCGCAGAATTCACAATTGAAAGGGCATCCTCTTGAAAACTGTATTGCCATTGAATTGTAATTTCTGAAATCAACAAGTTTCCATTCAGGTATCGGGGCTTTACTTATTTCAGGAAATGCTTTGCTTTCATATATTCTTTTAAGTGAATTATTTTCTGCATCATTTATGAATTCCTGAAAAGTATTTTCAGCTTCACCGATAAAAATGTGATCGACGCTGTCTGCAAACTCTTCCCATCCGGTTGTGAAAAGAGGCCCTCCTGTCACAATAGGTTTTCCTGCTTTGTGCACAATTTCAATTATCTGTTTAGTTGAATTTTTCTGACCTACAATTGCGCTTATAAAAACGAAATCCGCCCAC
>DNFX01000055.1:0-2064 GCA_003486795.1 Actinomycetota bacterium | reverse complement strand
AGATTCCAGAACGTGTCTTCATATTCCGGAGAAATCAGTAAAATTTTCATATACGTTTACCATCCTTTTATATTTGTTCACATGAACAAAGATTTATTAATTTTTAAATATAAAATAGATGGTTAGTGGAATTTTTAAAAAATCATCACAATGGGGATTCAAAAATGAAATGTTTCGACATTATGAATTTATTAATAAATTAATAAATTAAAAAATTAAAAACTATTTAAAACTTTCAGAATCCAAGTACTTTATATTTTAAAATATTATTATACCACAATAAAAAAAATATAAATACTCTGCATTATCACAAGTAATTCAAATTAAATTCAGATTATGTTATGTGGCAATAACCGGAAATTGCCTTATACCAAAAAAACATTTCGAAAAAAATCATTTCGATATTCATTATATTATAAATCATTATATAAAGATAAATTAAGGTAATCCGGTTTGTTTTTTACTGCATTATTATCTTCTTTTTGCTTTTTAATTCTGATTCAGTAAATCGGAAGAAATATTTTTAAAACCCAATGATACATTAATTAATCATTTTTAAATGAAACATTTGATTTTCAGAACTGTCCAATATTAGTAAAGCTTTGGAATAAAAATCTAAAAAAGGAGCCAGCATTGCAGAAAATAAAAAAAATAGTTCTTCTTGAATCAAAGACAGCAGGTTTAAATGTATTTAGTGCTGCCAAACTTCCAAGAATAGGGATTGTTCTTATAGGAACAATTCTTAAAAAAATGGGATATGACATAAAAATTTATTGCGAGGATTTTGCGGCAATTGACTATAATGAAATAAAAAAAGCAGATCTTGTAGGTATCTCAGCGATTACTCCGACATCAACCGGGTCTTATAAAATAATAAGTGAAATAAAAAAGACAAATCCATTTGTCCCCATAGTAATGGGAGGCCCGCATCCGTCTTTTCTCCCTGAAGAATCACTGCAAATGGGCGCTGATTATGCTGTAAGAGGCGAGGGTGAAAAAACAATAATCGAACTGATAGAAGCACTTGAAGGGGAAAGGACCCTTGATGAAATAAAAGGTCTTTCATATAAAAGCAATGAAGGCTTTGTGCATACACCAGAAAGAGAATTCATGAATAACCTTGACGAACTGCCGTTTCCGGACTGGACACTTGTTGAAAACTACAAAGCAATAAATTATATACCCATACAGACTTCAAGAGGATGTCCTTTCAACTGCAAATTCTGCACAGTAATCAAATTATTCGGGCGCAAATACAGATACAGAAGTGTAGATAATGTATTTAATGAAATAAAATATCTCATTGATATATTTAAGGGCACCAAAGCAAAGAGAATCTTCTTTTATGATGATAATTTTTCTGCTAACAAGGCAAGAATCAAAAAACTTTTAAACAAGATTATTGATGAAAAAATAAAAATGCCTACCTGGTTTTCGCAGGAACGTCTTGATCTTTCCGAAGACGAAGAACTGGTTGAGCTAATGGCAAAAANNCAAAAACAGGATGCAAGAGGGTAATGGCAGGAATAGAATCAGTAAACCCAAAAACACTTGAAGAATATAATAAAAGCCAGAGTGTGGAGGAAATCCGCAGCGCCATAAATGTATTTCACAAGCATGGCATAGGTATACATGGCATGTTTGTCCTCGGATCAGAAAATGATGACATAGATTCTATCAAAAAAACAATGAGCTTTATTGTTGAAAATAAAATAGATACGGTCCAGGTGCTTATTCTTACTCCTTTTCCCGGAACCGAGATTTATGATGATTTGAAGAAGCAGGGAAGGATTATTTTTGACGGTCCTGAAGACTGGTATTTATATGATGGACATCATGTAGTCCATCAGCCTAACCTTATTGCTCCATGGGATTTACAGGCAAAAGTGTCAATAGACGTCCTTTCCACAATCTACTCCTATTACAGGGCTTTAAGTTTTGCTCTTGAAAGGAATGTGATCAACGGGCTGATTGTCATAAAATCAAACATGGTTCAGAAGCAATGGGCAAAAATAAACAGAGACTTTATGGAAAAAATAAAATCCATACAGCTCGGGCCCTACT
>DNFX01000294.1 GCA_003486795.1 Actinomycetota bacterium | reverse complement strand
TGTTACTGTAAAAGAATGGGTATCCGTACTCGAAAGAACTGGCCTGGTCTATCTTCTCCAGCCTGTCGAAAAAAATTTAAACAAGCGGCTGATCAGATCTCCTAAAATCTATTTTCTTGACACTGGCCTTACCGCGAGACTGCAGGGATGGACTGAACTTCAGCCATTAATGCTTAGCCCTCAGGCCGGACATCTGTTTGAATCACTTGTTCTGTCCGAGATTGTCAAGTTCAGCGCTAATTCAGGCAAATACCTGAAAATTTCAGTGTGGAGAACAAAAGAGGGAGAAGAAGTAGATTTTGTTGTTGAGGGACCGAACGGCAGAGCAGCTGCCTTTGACTCAAAAATGGGCATTCATTCTGTTCAGCCTGAAAGTATACCGCCTTCATTTGCAAAAAGTTTTCCTGAAATTAAAGAACTTGTTATTGTCTCCATCGGCGGCGAAAGAAAGTATATTTCACCGGGTTGTCTTCAGGTACCAATCAGCAATCTTACTGAATATTTGAAAGAGTTGTTTTAACATGAATAAAAGTATTATGCTTCTCGCCGGGAATTTCCCACCCTGTGACGGCGGCAGAAAATCCTGAAGAATTACAGAAAAGGCGTTTTACTAAAGAGGAAATGGTAATTCACAGCAGGGAAAATCAGTACAAAAAAATACTTGGTATATTGAATTAATAATCATGAGGATTAAATGGCAACAATAAGGGAAAAAGCAAATCTGTATCTTGAATCTTATGAACACATAAACAGCGTATTTGAAAAAAACTTTGGTTATTCGCTTTATCTAATCGGAGGGACACTCCTTGGATATATCAGGGAGAATGATTTTCTTGAAAATGATAAAGACATGGATATATCTTATTTTTCAAAATATGAAAATGTGAAAGATGTTAAAAAAGAAATGATTGACATCTGTGAAAAACTCATTGAACTTAAGGAACCATTAATATTTATCAAGTCCAGATTTACTACCGTAAAATATTTCATTAAATTCAGGATTGAAGGACCGGATGATGACAGGATAGATATAATGCCTACATGGATTCAGAATGGTAAAATTTACAGGCCTACATTTGTCGGCTACAATGGCGGCCGGGATATAATATTCCCCCTGAGAAAGGAAAAATTTTACAGCCATGATGTTTATATTCCAAATCAGGCTGAAGTCAAGCTTGCCAATGTATACGGGGATAACTGGAGAATTCCTGATAAAGGTTTTAAGAAGAAAGACAGGCGTGATATTGACACGATTAAAATTATAACTGAGCAGCTTTATTATGGTGATGAATGCAGATATCTTGTAAAGAAAACAAAACAGTGGAAAGATTTTTCACCTTTTATGAAACTGATGTTAAATATTGTTCTTATGCGCAGGCATGGTATAATATCAAAAATCCTTCCAAAATCAGGAACAATAAAAAGGCTGATTTTTAAAAAAATAAACGCATTAAAGGGAAGATTATGAAAATTGTCGGGTATACAACCGGTGTCTTTGATTTGTTTCATGTTGGTCATCTTAATATTCTCAGAAACGCAAAACTTGATTGCGACTATCTTATTGTAGGTATTACAACAGATGAGCTTAGTGAGCAGAAAAAAGGAAAACGGCCGATTATTCCATTCGCAGAAAGAATGGAAATTGTTGAGAACATCAGGTTCGTTGACAATGTTGTACCGCAGACAAGTTATGATAAAATTGAGGCATGGAATAATCTTCATTTCAATAAAATGTTTGTAGGTGATGACTGGAAAGGAAGTGATAAGTGGAAGCAGCTTGAAGATGATTTTAAAAAGCTTGGTGTTGAAATTTGCTACTTTCCTTACACAAAGCATACTTCAAGCACAAGAATCAGGAACATAATTGAAATAATGGAAAAAGAGGAGTAAGCAATGTCGCGGATCAGGGGCAAGGCTCATGAATTTTTAAGTGCCTATGAGCACATGAACAATATAATGGAAACAAAATTCGGCTACAGCCTTTATTTTATCGGAGGTACACTGCTTGGGTATATCCGTGAGAATGACTTTCTTGAGAATGACAAGGATATGGATGTTTCCTGGTTTTCAAAATATACAAATGTCTTTGATGTCCGGAAGGAACTGTTCAACATAGTTGATACTCTGATAGTTGAAGGAGAACAGCTTTATTTTATCAGAAACAGTTATTCAGTAGTAAATAAATATTTCAGGTGGAGAGTTGACGAGGAAGACAGGATTGATATTATGCCTACCTGGTGTCAGGATGGCATGATATACAGGCCTACTTTTGTTGCATATGAAGGAAGCCGCGACATCATCCTTCCGCTTAAAAAGGAAAAATTTTATGGACATGACATATTTCTTCCAAACAAGCCTGAACTAAAACTTGCCAATGTTTATGGTGAAGACTGGAAGATTCCTAACGCCGGATTTAAGAAAAAATCAAGAAAAAACATTCACTCTTCAAATATACTTGAAAACCAGTTGAGTTTTACAGAAGAAGCCTGGAAGTTTGCAAAAAGAACACAGCAGTGGAAAGATTTTTCTACTTTAGAAAAAATATTTATGAATCTGATTGTAAAACAAAAAATAAAAATTATTGCAAAAATACTGCCTGAAAGAAAATGGTTTACAAAAAAGTTTAAAATATTGCGGCATTACTTTATCAAAAAGAAATAGCATTCTGTAATTAATACTGACATCAATGCATTATAAAGGTTTAGGGATGATGAAACATCTTGGAATTTGCGGACATTACGGTTCGCATGAGAATATAAACGGGCAGATGGTTAAGACCAGAATATTAACCGATGAGCTAACGAACTATTTCGGTAAAGACGAAGTTGAGCTGGTTGATTCGTTCGGCTGGAAAAAGCACCCGTTCGGGCTTTTATATGAATGCGTCAGGCTTTCAATCAGATGCAGAAATATTCTCATATTACCGG
>DNFX01000124.1 GCA_003486795.1 Actinomycetota bacterium | reverse complement strand
CCCCCCCTGCCCCGATTATCATTATTCTTCCTCTGCTTTTTTCCATATTCATAGTGCTCTCCAGGTAAATATTGTATATGCCCTATCTTATATTATTTTTTTTTCTCAATATCAATACACTGCCTCAAAGACCCGGTAGATAGTATCCATCTATAACTCAGGCTCTCCTCTTTAATATTCTAAGACATGACTCGGATTTCTCCTGTTAAAGGGAATAAATCTGAAAAATCCGGCTTAATTCAAAGATATGGTTATCAATATTTTTCTGGATAGTCTCATAATCTGATGGATCAGAAATCCGATATTGCTCTAACCAGAAAGAAAAAAGCTTTTTCATTTCATCCTGATCCATGGATTTCAACCTGTTCTTCAGAGCATTAATTTTTAAATCACCGGGGTTATTTCCTGATTCCTTTGATTGTAAAGCATCAAAAAAACCTTCTATAACTGCTTTCAATATTGATGCTTCTGCCCAGTGAGGTTCACCAACGCCTTCTATTTTGTCCAAACGCATCTTTATAGTCATATCAAAAAGAAATAGAATAAGAGCTTTTTCAATATCAATATTCTCTTCCCGGCTGAATAACACAATCGGGTCATAGCCCCGGATTGTTATCAGCCTTACGTCTACTGTTCCATTTGATGTTTTTACCACAAAATCGCCGGCGCCATGATGCCAAGGGTGAATTCTGCAATATGTGTCCTCGCTGTAATAAAAAGTAAGAATCATCGAGGCCTGCCTTATAATTTCATAAACTTCAAAATCAGAAGCAGCCCTGTATCCACCACCCTCCATATCCCATATTACAACTTGTTCCGGATTATTTTCATCTCCGGAAAAATGCCATTCATGATAATTTTCAAACCATTCAGTTAAAGTCAGGAGTATTGTTTCGGAAAGTTCTTCCTTAATCAAACTTATGGTATGTCTGAAATATATTCGTGGAATATAGGAAAGTCCGCCTTTTTGATAATAGAGATGCTGGATAATATCGAACTCCCGATTAAGAGTTTCCTTTGCTTCATCCGACATGGCTGTACTAATGGCAAGTTTCTCCCGCCTCTGTTGTGAAAAAAACTCTGCACTGACAATCTGATAAAGAGATCCGTACTTTTCATAACGAATTATAATCTTTTCTATATCTTCAAGTTCTACTGTTTTGCCCCAGAGATGGGTAAGAAGATGCAAAATATGCTGACCATTGTCCAGCAGGATAAAAGATTTTACAGCATTGAAATAGTCTCCAAGAGTCAAAAAAGGATGATCTTCAAAGGGACCCACAATAAAAGGACGTTCAAGGGTAACATCATCAACTGGTACATCTCCTTCAAGTGATGAAAAACAAAAAGATACAAGCATAGGTTTTTCCTTTCAAAAGACTGCACATGTCTGTTGCTTATGTGCACACCCCTTTGTTGATTTATTTATTTTATGCTGAATTTTCCAGGCCCTTTCATTCTGCACCAAGCTTTTTGATGATATTGTCCCAGAAACTTAGAACCTCTTTTTTGGAAGGGATTTGTTTTGCATTAAATCCTTTTTCTCCAATATATCTGTCAAAGTGTTTCACAATAAAAGCATCGGGAATACTATCAATAACCCTGTAAAGATCTTTCTTATCTGCTGCCTGGATCTTTGCTATAAAAGATGATTTATTCGTGGTCTCATCTATTCCGTAAGCTCTTTTCACATCCTCAGGTAAACCTTTTATATCTCTATAGACAACTGCGTATTTATTTGAGAATTCTTCCTCATCCATTTCTTTGAGCTTTGTAATATTGGCTTCCTTGATTTTATCAATATCAGTAACAGCAACATAACCCTTTGCAAAAAGTTTGACTGCCGAACCTACTAAAAATTCCTTTGTTGTCTGCAGATCAACAGAGTTATTATCTTTTCCATCTCCTGCCCTAAGAGTTCCACACATAAAAAAAAGAACAAGGACTATCAATATAAGGCTTACAGCATATAACTTTTCCATTCTTTTCATAGTCGTTAATTTTACGCTGCCTGTTAAAGACTGTCAATGCCTTTAAAAAAATAAATACAAACATTCCAGTTGAAAATTTGTTGCAAAAAGCTTATTTTCTTGAAATTAAAAAGGAGTAAGAAAATATGAAAATAATTAAANNGGGATCAGAAAAGGCAGATAAAAATGTAATTGCCAACAGCATTGATAGTGATGAATTCCACTCAGCTCTTGATAAAAAATTTAAACATCATGATAAAAACAGTGATGGTATGATTGACCAGAATGAACTGGATATTGAAAAAGATCCTGATGCAGCTGCAGAATTCAGGTTTATGGATAAAAACAAGGACGGCAGGGTGAGTAAAGATGAATTTAAGTCTGCAGCATCTGAAAGATTTAAACTTTTCGACCGGAACAATGACAGCATTATGACTGTACCTGAATATAGAAATGACCGGGCATATCCTATTTTGAAGTTTTATTTCTGATACTTTTTAATCCGGATAATTCCATGCAGCCTGTTGCAGAGTTACCATTATTCCCCGCCCCCTAAAGGAAAGGGCAAGACAAGATGGATGTTTATCGTTCTACTTATAATTTCAAGCCTGCAGTAGGGTGATTAATTCCCGTAAATTCCACCATTCCTGCGCACTTGCCAGGAATTTAACAGGCTGGCTGTAAGATCAATACTATCTTGACATGGGGTATTGTATAAAGCATAATTTAGCC
>DNFX01000110.1 GCA_003486795.1 Actinomycetota bacterium | reverse complement strand
AGAAATTAACTGTCGGTGTTTTGCATAGAGTTGAAAAATTATCTGACAGGAAGGATGGGTTCAAGCCATTTAAGGCATTACCTTTTTACCCGATAATTCCTCTGACCGAGATTCTTGCAGAAATACTCGGTACAGGCCCTACCAGCAAAAAGGTTGGTGTTGCATATCAAAAGCTTTTACAGGAGCTTGGAAATAAATTTAAAATTCTTCTCAAATCCTCCCTTGATGATATTGAAAAAGCCGGGCCACCCTTTATCAGAGAAGCCATATCACGGATGAGGGAAGGTCGCATTCGAATTATTCCGGGCTTTGATGGAGAATTCGGAAAAATAGGAATTTTTGACAGCACAGAAAAAATGAATCTATCCTCTGCATTGCGACTGCCTTTCCATTAATTATTTCTTTTTACATTTTATAAGATCAACCACAGCGTCACTGAAATTCTGAAACTGAAAAACAAAACCATTTTTTAAAAGTACTTCTGGTAAAACTTTCTGCCCGGTAAGAAAAACACTGGAAAATTCACCAAGCGTGTTCTTCAGGAACCATGAAGGTATTTTTGAGAAAAAAGGTTTTTTATTCAAAATATCGTTAAGAAGCGCTGCCATTTTACTATTTTTCACAGGCTTAGGGGAGGTAAAATTTACGGGGCCTTTTATACCCTCGTGGTCAAGAAGAAATGAAAAGGCACGGGCCATGTCTTTTTCGTGAATCCAGGAAAACCACTGTTCACCGTTACCCCAGGGTGCAGAGGAATGCAATTTTGTCATATTGAAGAGCTTCGGAAAAGCTCCTCCACCCTTTCCAAGAACAGTACCTAACCTGCACAGAATAACTCTTATTCCCGCATCCTCAGCCTTTAATGCTGTACGCTCCCATTCCAATGCTACTCTTGCAAGAAAAGTATCCCCCGGTCTGTATCTTTCATCGATTGGAGATTCTCCACAGGGGCCATAATAACCGGCGCCGGAAGCATTGAACAAAACCATTTTTTCTTTCTTTGATCTTTTCATTGCATTAATTATATTCAGGGTAGATAAAATTCTACTTTCAAAAATCTCTTTTTTTGTCCTTTTTGTCCATAACTGGAAAATTGAAGCTCCGGTCATATTAATAACAGCTTTATTGCCGGCAATTTCATCCTGCCAAAGCCCTTCTTTCACAGGATTTCCAACCACAATTTTTAAATCAGGGCAAAAAGTTTGCGGATTAAAAGGTTTACGGGAAAGAAGGGTTATCTTATGTCCCTGTTCAGAAAGAAACCTGGAAATATAAAGCCCGAGAAATCCGGTTCCGCCTGCCAGAAATATCTTCACAGAACTCCTTTAAAAAAATATCAATATTTTGATTTTAGAATATCATTCTATATTAATGTCCGGTATAATAGAAACAGAATTTATGGGTATTATTCCTGAATTTAGAGTACAGATGGATATTGTTGATGTTCTTTATCTTTCATGCCTGATACCGGAAAGAAGATTACATCCTGCTGTCCCGGAACATATACAATTTGCGCTGAAACATGAAGATAAGACCATCATATCACTTGTTATTTTTCATAGCAAGAATGTGTCTTCTTCTTTTTTTCCTTTTTTACGTTTTTCCTATAATCAGGCAAATATAAGGACTTATGTGGTTGACCCTGTAAATGGGAAGCCTGCAGTTTTTTTCCTTAAAAGCAGCATTACTTCACCTTTTATATCATTTGTTACAAAACTTTTTAAAATACCATGGCAGTCTGTTTCCATGAATCTTGATGTTTTTTGGAAAAATCATACTACCTGTAAATATAGCGTAAAGGGCAATTGAGAAGGAGATTTTCACATATACCTGAGTGATAATAATAAACAACTGAATGCTTTTCCTTTTGAAAATATTGAAGAAACAATTCGCTTTCTCACAGGCCCGACCACAGGGTTCTACAGAAAATCAGGAAAACTGATCCGCTTTGAAGTAATTCATTCACCCATAAAACCGCTGACAGGCAGACTACTGTCAATAAAATGTCCAATATTTGACAAAACAGGCTTTATTACGGATAAAGAACTGGAAGAACCTCAAAGCATCCTTATAGCTCCTTATGGTCGTTTTACTGTTTTAATGCCGCCACAAAAACTCTCAATACAAAAAGGGGGATGTAATGAATCAGGTAATGGCAGGTTTTATTTCAGGTGCAGTTGCAGGCATTGTTATGGGTTTGATATCTGACGCGCTTCTTCGTTTAAATATTTTTAAATTTAGTCTTATCATCATAGATGGGTCTTTTATGTTCCGGACACTTAAATTGAAAGATCATCCTCCATTGCTCTATACAGCAGGCTTGCTCATACATCTGATAACCAGCGGTATTTTCGGAGGAATATATACAACTGTTGCAACAATTACAGATTTTGATATCTTATCTCCATGGCTCGTCAGCCTTTATGTTGGATTGCTCTGGTTTTCCATGATCTTTATTGCCCTGCCTGTTGCAGGAGAAGGACCCCTCGGCAGAAAATCAGGAAAGCTGTCATGACTTGAACCATTTTTCCTTCACATTATATTTTGCATAATATACTATCTTTGTTTGAGGTTCCTTCTATGGTTCGCAGAAATTGCAGAATTTGCACGGCTACCAGCAGAATGAATTTACTGGTAATGGCCTTACCGAACGGTAGGCCTGTCATCCCTCTGTCAGCATCCAGGTTCGCCGGGATGGCCGCAGCAATTGTTGAAAGTTATTATTTTTTTCATATTATTTCTGAAAATGAGCCAGACTTTTTTATAAAGGGGCATATCTACATGAAGATTGGTCAGAAACTTGTTTACACTCGGCTTGTGATCCCCATGGTTGTGATCGTGCATATGCATAGCTCTTCTCCTCATCAGGCATATAAGCAGCAGGACTTCATCGACCTGCTGCCCATCTCTTGCTTGTATTTTTGTAAATATAAATCTACTTTTTATTATAGCAGATTTTTACCAGTTGTATGATAAAAGAGCAACATTAACAGGAGATATTTTAATGACTTTTGATATGCTTCTCGTTCTTTTGATTCTCTCCTCAGCCCTTGTGTTCTTTATTACCGAGTGGCTCAGAATGGATATTGTGGCATTAATCGTAATGTCTCTTCTTGCCATAACAGGTCTCGTAACAACAAAAGAAGCGGTTGCCGGTTTCAGCAATCCTGCTGTCGTAACAATCTGGGCCATGTTCATACTGAGCGAAGGTCTGACACACACAGGTATTGCGGATCTTATAGGTCGTATATTCCATCATGGTAAAAACTACAGTGAGATTAAAATAATTGCCATATTTATGCTCACAGCAGGACTTATTTCAGGATTTATGAATAATATCGCAGTGATATCTCTCATGATGCCGGTGGTGCTGGATATTTCACGTCGTTTTGGCATTTTACCATCTCGTGTCCT
>DNFX01000239.1 GCA_003486795.1 Actinomycetota bacterium | reverse complement strand
ATATCTTCCTTGAGTCTAATGTCTGATGTCTGGATCAATCTCTGGCAATTTCTCTTTTTGAGTCTAATGTCTGTAGTCTATATTCTTACTGTCTGGATTACAGTTACTGACAATAATATTTTCTTTTAGTATTTTGTTTTTTTTATTTAAAATCTTATAACTAGACTGATATTTTAAACCTTAAAACTGCACCGATACTGCCGAAATCTTTTAATCTCTGGTTTTCCTTTACCTCAACCAGTTCGCAGCCCTGATTAAGGGCTGTTTCTATTATTTCATCAGTAATATCACTATAGTAAATCAGTTTTCCATCACAATAAGGACAACTGGGCTGTTCGCTAATATTCATATAGCTGCATTTTTCACAGACATATCCGGGGATTTCAAAATCAGTATCATAGATAAGTATTTTAACCTGGTCAAGCATTAAGTATTTGATAGTATTTGCAGCTCCGGTAACTCCCCATTCAGTCGGGACATACTCATCTAATAATTTTTCAACCTGGCTATTCTTATATTCTGATTCTACCTGATTAATAAGTTTTGATGCATTTTCCTTAAGGCTCTGTGGTGAAAAAGGGGTGTCTGATGTTATATATCCGATATATCTTGCCTGGATACTTGAATCCATATAATTTTTAAATTGTAATGCAATATCCTTTATGCCTGCAAGGATAAGACTATCAATTTTTCCATCCCTGAATAATTTCAGAAGTTTGTCATTTATTATCTTGAAGAACTGGTTGAGTTTTACCTCTATGCGTCCCATCTGCTGCTTTTCCCTGTCAGAACCCTCTCTTCTGTATTTAACCTGCGGAGGTACCTCACTAATAAAAGCAGCAAATCCTTCCTGTATCTGGTCAAGATACATAAGATATATCTGTGCCTTTTCCCTGTCTATCTCCAGAATCCCGTACCTTACTGTATTATAAGTCAGAGTTCTTAAAACCTGGGTATGCGGTTTTGGATCTATTATAATTTTTGACTTTATATTTACAGGAAGTTTTATTTCCACCCATGTATTGTCTTCACCAGCAAAAAGAAGGACTGTCTTGACAAATTCAGGTCTGAAATAATCATTGAAGTAATTTTTTATTTTTGTAAAAAGTTCAGCTATGTTTTTTCTGCTGATATTATTTATAGAAGGATTTTTTTCAAGCTCTGATTTTTTTTCGACAATCATCGAATTTAATTTGGAAAGATAATCCTGTTTCGTGATTTTTGATGCATCCACTTCCAGATAAAGACTTATAAAAAGTTTATCAGTTGCAACATAATCAAGAATCCTTTTTATTTCCTCTGATTGATTATTGATATCAAACATTTAATTACTCCCTCCATCAATTCAGATATTAATAAAAACATTATTATGCTCTGCATTTATATATATATTATATTAACAATATATCAGCCCAAATTCCATGTTATTTGTTTAATCAAAACATCCTGATTTGGGTCATACTTATAGAATCGACAGGTTTTTATAACATTAGATTCAGATAAAAAGAAAAATATACGGGTAATTTATGATTTTTATAATTCCGAGAATATTTTAAAATTATTACTCTAAATCATTTTTATTTTCTGCTGTTGGCAAGTCTGACTTCTATTGAATCAGAAGGAGTTAACTTTTTAAGTTTCTCAATACCATCTTCGCTAATAATTTTCCCGATTACGGTAACGGGACTTATCGCCCTGGGCTGGCTGCCGTTTCCTGCCGGAGTAGGGCCGAAAAAGATGCAAAAAGCATTGCCGGAAGGCCAGAAAGCTATATTTCCGATTTCCATAAGTTCTCTCCCATTTTCCAGTTCAGCTTCAATTGGTATTTCAAAATATACCTCATTGCCCCATAAATTAACTTCGGATTTTATGGGCAGAATTTTCAGCAATTTCTTTGATGTCATAGTATCGTTTAAAACCGCCTCTATTTTGTTTTCTTTAAATACTATTTCTATCTTTTTAGGCAATTTTATCCCCCTGTTATTCCTATAATAAAAATATTTTTTATAAATTAATAATTCTGGTTATTTAATGAGAGGTTTTGTTTTCGAAAAGTATTCTACCTCTTTTTAAAATTAATTGCATTTGATTTTTTAAGATTTTTATAATTTCCCGGAGCTTTTGAAATAATAAAATTTTTAGTAAAAATATTTGTATTGCTAATAAAAATTATGTATATTACATTATAAATTAGCTTGGGTATAATAGGGCTAAATTCAAAAAATAAACGAAAGGACTTAAATGGAAGTTAGAATCGACGAGGATCTCTGTACAGGTTGTGGCTTATGTGAAGAAACCTGTCCTGATATCTTTAAGATGAACGAAGATAAGGATATCGCAGAGGTAATCAAAACAGACTACGACGAATATGATGAAGAGTGCATTCAGGAAGCCGTAGAAAGTTGTCCGTCAGAAGCTATAACAACTGAATAAAAGTTTATTTATTTTAAAGATAGATATAAAACCAGCCCTGCGAAAACAGGACTGGTTTTTTAATTTGCTTCTTTATTTGTTTCTTTATTTACGATAATTCCTGTTACAGGTAAAGTCTAATAAGTAGCCCCGGGTTTTCTAAATGAAGAAAACCAATCCTTTATTATCATTACCAGTCCGCCTAGTCCGAATAGTATTGCTGCTAACTGTACAATCCAGCCAACGAATGGAATTGCAAATAATACTGATGTGATCACAAGACCAATCAGTAATGCAAGTACCTTCCATCCGTATTTGTGCAGATTTTTAACACCTTTCTGCAGTATAAGATTTCCGATAAAAAATGATAAAAAGATATTGCTGACAAATAAAAGTAAAGCATAACTCAGTATCAGATAAAAATTACCAAATACGGCAATCACTCCGATTAATGAGCCGATGATTGTGGCAAATAGAATTATTGCAATAATTAAAACAATAAACATGACAATAGGTGCTCCAAATAAAACAATTGCTCCGCCGCCTACACAGTAACCAAGACTTTTTTTCATTCTTTCATTGAATTTTTTAAAAGCCCAGGGAACAATAAGCAGAAGGATTATTCCCAGAACAAAACAGCTCAGAAATCTTACAACCTTGCTCCCAATCCATGTAGCAGTAAATAATGCAGCTGCCCCTTTCTTTATTCCAGGCGAAACTCCTAATTTTTTTGTGTTATCAGTCTCTGTTTTGGTCCAGTTTGTTTTACCATTAATGCTGGCATTTGCAGAAATTGAAGCTTCTTTATCTGAAGTATAATTCAGGTTTCCGGATATTTCAGCATTATCTCCTATTTTGATATTTGAAGAATTTATTTCAACTGTTTCGCCCACTTTCCCATTGATAATAACATCTGCGGCAGATAATTTCAGGTTTCCGTCTACATCGCCATTGATGACTATCCTTGCAGCATTTATTGCTGCATCACCACTGATAACTGAATTGGCTGAAATTTCAACCTGTCCGCCGGCTGCAAGCAAATCTTTTTTAAGATTGTTATTAACTGTTATCATGCCCCCGGCAATTCTGGCTGTATCGCCTATCTCCCCGCTTACAGTTATAGACCCGCCGGCTGCAAGCAAATCCCCTGTTACTCTGCCCAGTATATTAACCTGTGAGCCTGCCGCAACAAAATCTCCACTGACATCACCGGTAAGAGTCACCGTGTTGCTGAAAGCATATACATCATCTTCTATACTTTCTGAAATATTCAGGTTTTCCCCACCTTTGGTTGTTAATGCCAGAACAGGAGATGCAAAACCAAAAATGCACAACATGAAAACCGAAATAAATATCAGTATTTTCTTCATAAAAAATGCCTCCTTTTTAAATAGCAGAATATTTTGTTTATCAGTATTTATCCTGAAAATTAAAATATAGCAGGTATTTCTTCTCAGGATGAATAACAATTCAGAATTATAATAATAAAATTATATAATAGATATCTGACTTTTTAAAAATAAAAATTTCATACCAAAAAATTATTAATACTAATTTGACTTTTCTGGTATAATTAATTCTGGATTTTCGAGGATAGGTGTAAATCCTTACCGGCGGTTATAGTCCGCAAGCAAAAGCAAGACTTAGTGAAATTCTAAGACCGACAGTAAAAGTCTGGACGAGAGAAAATTCAAAGACTATTGTTTTTTATTAGTCCATGGATTTTCTCCATGGATTTTTTTATTTGCAGTAAAAACTATTTAAGATTAAAGATGATAAAAGAAAGTTTTACAGCTGAAGACAGAAAGTTTATGAAAATGGCACTTATGCTTGCTGAAAAAGGCAGAGGGACTGTTAGCCCGAATCCGATGGTCGGAGCAGTAATAACTAAAGACAATGTT
>DNFX01000156.1 GCA_003486795.1 Actinomycetota bacterium | reverse complement strand
TCTATAGGTACATCTAAAACAGGCCCAACTTTTAACCGGGCTGCACTATTTACTTGAATATCTATTTTCCCAAATAACCTATTTGTCTCGTTTACAAGGTTTTTAATACTTTCTTCCTTTGACACATCAGTTTTTATAAAGGTTGCTTCTCCACCTGAGTCATTAATAGATTTTGCAACGGCATAACCTGATTCGGAAATATCCGCTATAACTACCTTCGCACCAAGCCATGCAAGATCACGTGCAGTAGCTTCACCTATTCCGCGTGCTGCACCTGTTACTACTGCAGCTTCTCCTTTAAGCATGTCTTTCTTCATACCCATCCGCATTAGAAGTTCCATATTACCTAATCCTCCTTTTATGTATTTATTTTATAACATTTATTGAACATAACATTATTCTCTAACTATTGGTCAGGAATTTGGACATTCAATCCCAAAATTAGAAAGTATTTCGTAAGTCAATTCTTGTCCTGAAAAGATTTTTTACACGAAATGATTTCTTGTAGTCAAAAAGGTTTCCTACCGATCTTACAAATAACAATCTCTCTGTTTTCCCTTAAGGTTAAGTTGCACGCATTTTGAATACTTGAAATTTATATCAATACCAGTCTTATTTTTGTTTATTAAGTATAATATTCTATAAAAATAAAAAAAATCCTGCATAAAGCAATTTTTTATAATGTCTTGGAAAGTATAAAATTTTAATTAATTATGAACCACTATAATTTACAGAAAAATACTCTTTTATTTTCACAAAATTTTTATTACAATAGCTTTAATGCAAAACTAAAGTAGCAGTAAAGGAGTATTTTTATGTCACAGGTTGTAATTACCGATAGAACAATTTTAGATCATGCTGCAAACTCAGCATCTTTTCATAGAGGCAGCATGTACTTCCTCAACAACAAAGTGGTTAATTTTCATATTGATAAAAAGAACCTGACTATACACGCAGCAGTAAAAGGAGAAGACAAATACAGCATAAGCATAATCCTTTCTGAAGATGGACAAGTAAAATCTTCTTATTGTAATTGCCCGGCCTTTTCTGAGTATTATGGTGCATGCAAGCATATAGTGGCTGTTTTGAAGATGGCGCAGAGAGAGTTGAAAGACCTGGATTTGTCTTATGTTTATAATGATAAAGCAATAAATCAGCTTTTTGGTTTTTTTGACAATTTAGTGAGGGAACAAAAAAAGGAAGAAATAAATCTGGATATTACTTATGAACTCGAACAACGTAATAGGAAAACATTTTCCTCTGTTGAACTGAAAGTAGGAATAAACCGGTTATATGTTATAAAGAATATTAAAGATTTTATTAAGAACCTGGATAATCACGAGGCAATAGGATTTGGTAAAAATTTTACTTTTGAGCCGGATAGTCATACTTTCTCAGAGCAGGACCAGGCTGTTATTGATTTATTAAAAGAAATATATAAAAACGAAGCTGCTCTGGAAAATATTTATTCTTATGGATACTACAATGCGAGGAGCGCTTTTACAGCAAAAAAAGTATATTTATCCGAACCTAATTTAAAAAGGCTGCTTGGAGTGCTAAAGGGTAAATCAATCAATATGGTTATGCCGGGCATGCATGAGTTGAGAGCGAAGGTAATAGAAGAAGATCTTCCGTTAAAATTTTCACTCAAGCAAATCAAAGACGACGTAGCTTTGACCTTGGATTCAGGATTACCTGCTCTTTTGGTAGAAGGAGGAGAGCATTTTTATTATAATGAAAATATATATCATATATCCGAACAACAAAAAAAATACTTTGTCCCTTTTTATGAGAGTATTTTAAAAAGTCCAAAGAAGGAAATTATCTTTTCTTCCGAACATAAAGGGCGTTTTGTGTCGGAAGTGCTGCCGTATATAAAAAATATCGGACAGGTTCAGATTGATGCGGCCTTGGAAAAGAGTTTTTATCAAGAGAATTTGGAAGCCAAGATTTATTTCGATAAGGCTCAAGACGGTATCAAGGCGAAAATTGAATTCCAGTATGGAGATGAAGTAATTAACCCTTTTATTACGTCAGGGCAAAATGGATCAGGTGCTCCATCAGATAATAAGATTCTTATCAGGGATGCCGGGAAAGAGAGAAAACTCCTCGGATTTTTGGAGGAAGCCGAGTTTAAGGTTAATAAAGGCGAAATATATTTGGATAATGAGGAAAAAATATTTGATTTTATGTCCAATGTTCTTTCCGAACTGCAGGAATTAGCTGAAGTTTATTATTCTGCTGCATTTAAAAATATGCAAATCAGGAATACTTCTTCGTTTTCAGGCAGGGTGCGTTTTAATGAAGACTCCAGCATGCTGGAATTTTCTTTCCAGTACGAGGATATTGAACCTGGAGAATTGGAACATATATTCAGTTCCCTGAGGGAAAAGAAAAAATATTACAGGCTGAGAGACGGATCTTTCGTACCGTTGAATGCCACTGAAATTGAAAACATGGCTGAGCTTATTGAGCAGCTTGACATATCTGCAAAAGATTTGAAGAATAAAATGGTCGAACTTCCTAAATACAGGGCAATGTATATTGACAGTTACATCAGACAATCCAATTTGCAGCATGTTGAAAGGAACAGAGCGTTCAAACAACTGGTGCAGAGCATACTGGAACCCCAGGATACAGAGTATGATGTTCCTGTTGAGCTTCAGCATGTTCTAAGGGATTACCAAAGAGTAGGGTTTAAATGGCTAAAAACACTTTCTGCTTATGGATTAGGAGGCATCCTGGCCGATGACATGGGTCTTGGGAAAACGCTTCAGGTAATTGCATTTGTGTTATCCGAAAAGGGAAAGAACATAGGTCCTTCGATTGTTGTTGCTCCAACGTCGTTGGTTTACAATTGGCAGGACGAAGTTAGAAAATTCGCGCCGCAGTTGAAGACCCTGGTTATCTCCGGAATGCAGAAGGAAAGGCAGGAACAATTAACCGAAATCAAAAATGCTGATATTGTGGTTACATCCTATCCCCTTATCCGGCGTGATATAGACATGTACGATGAATTTGAATTTGCCTATTGCTTCTTGGATGAGGCTCAGCATATAAAAAATCCGAATACCATCAGCGCAAAATCCGTAAGCCAGATAAAAGCTAAAGGATTTTTTGCATTGACTGGAACTCCGATTGAAAATTCGCTGACCGAATTATGGTCGATATTCAACTCTATTATGCCGGGTTATTTACTGTCACACAATAAATTTATAAAAAAGTACGAAAATCCAATAGTTAAAAATCAGGACCAAAAGGTTTTGACCGAATTAAGCAGGCATATTAAACCTTTTGTCTTACGCAGGATGAAAAAAGACGTATTAAAAGAGCTGCCGCAGAAGATTGAAACCAAGGTAACTGCAGAGATGACACCGGAGCAAAAGAAGGTTTATTTGGCTTATCTACAGCGGGCAAAGGGCGAGCTTGCACGGGAGATTTCCGCCAACGGGTTTGAGAAGAGCCAGATAAAAATCCTTGCAGCTTTGACCAGGCTGCGGCAAATATGCTGCCATCCATCCTTGTTCCTTGAAAATTTCAACAGTGAAAGCGGTAAAACACTTCTACTGCAGGAGATTTTGGAAGATGCGTTGGATAGCGGCCATAGGATTTTGTTGTTTTCCCAGTTTACGAGTATGCTTAATATTATTGAACAATACTTGGACAAGCAGAAAATAGAGCACTTCTATCTGCAGGGTTCCACAAAGACGGAACTGCGCGGGGAAATGGTCCGGGCGTTTAATGAGGGTAAGGGGAAAATCTTTTTAATATCGCTT
>DNFX01000053.1:295-2932 GCA_003486795.1 Actinomycetota bacterium | reverse complement strand
TTTTTAATATTTGTGAACAGAAAACAGATATTTGTGAACATAAATTTATTTTATTTTTGCTCAGCTCTGCGAATCCGTCCTTCATGTCAGAAGGAAATATACCGTAGTCTATTATTATTTTTACAGGTTTTTCAAGATCTCTTTTTATCTTTTTAACATCCGGGTAGTTTGAGCTTTGTTTGTCATTAATAATCCTTTTTAAACCTTTGAGGTGCTCAAGTGTTTTCCCACCAAGAATTCCATCCATTTTTAGTTTCATGTTTTTCTGAAATTCCATAAGGGCTCTACCTGTGCTTTTATTAAATATTCCGTTTTCCTTATTCTTAAAAAATCCGAGTGATTTAAGCCAGAACTGCAGTATCTTTACATCATCACCTCTGAAAGGAGGTTCTTTTAAATAAAGAAGTCTGTCTCCTATTGAATATCCTGCATCCACGAGCTCCTGCCAGCATTCATCATCAACAACTCCCGTGACGGAGATACATCTCTTTTTCTGGAATTCCTTTATGGCTTTTTCAGTTTCTTCACCGAATATTCCATCTATCTCGGTGCGTCCGAGATTATATCCGAGAAGTCTCAGTCTGCTTTGTATATCTACTATTTTTAATCCTTTTGCGCCTTTTTTTATCATTTTCAAATCTGATCCGCCTTCTTTATTACTGGCAACTTAAAAACCTGCGATATATTTTTCCGCAGATGTTGCTGCCAGGGCACCATCTGCTACTGCAGTTATTACCTGTTTCAATGGTGTATCGCGTACATCTCCTGCCGCAAAAATACCCTGCGCTGAAGTCTGCAGATTCTTATCGGTTATTAAAAATCCGTTTGCATCCATATCTGCCAGACCGGAAAGGATTGCCGAATTAGGCACAATACCTACATATTCAAAAACTCCGGCAATTTTCAGTTTATCGGTTGAATCTGTTTTTTTGTTTTTAAGTATAATATATTCTATCCTGTCTTTGCCCTCAAATCTTAAGATTTCTCTGCTTAAAAGAAATTTCATTTTGGGATTGGCGAAAGCTTTTTCCTGGATTCTTCTTGAAGCCCTTAGCTCATCTCTTCTGTGGATAATATATACCCTGGATGCGAATTTTGTCAGAAAAAGTGCTTCTTCTATAGCAGCATTGCCACCGCCGATTACTGCAATTTCCATATCACGATATAAGGCACCATCACAGGTCGCACAGAAAGAAATACCTTTGCCTATAAATTCCTCTTCGTTTGCTGCCCCGTGTTTTTTTGGTCCTGCTCCTGTTGCAATTATTATGGTATTTGTCAAAAATCTTTTATCATCACTTTCGCATAAATATTCTTTCAGGTGTTTGGTTTTATTTTTCCTGGCTCTGGTTTTTCTTTCAGAAATATTTTTAATTTCACAGAATTCCTGAACTTCAATTCCGAATTTTCTGACATGTTCTATCATTTTCTGCATTAGATCGTAACCGGATATATTTTCATAAAACCCGGGATAGTTATCTATATGTTCTGTAGTTATAATCTGCCCGCCTGCAGAAAGCTTGTCGGTTATAACAAAGTCCAGACCTGCCCTGTAGGCATAGACTGCAGCTCCCAGACCTGCAGGTCCTGCCCCGATTATGATTAAATCCTTCTTGATTTCTTCCATCTTTCCCCAACTTTAAATTGAAATGTTAATTAATGATTTAAATATTAATAGTAATATAAAAAGATTTAAAACAATAGAAAAACCAGTCAGCGGAATAATTTAAAGTTTTTAAAATATATGATTTTATTTATATCTTTTTGCAGCATTCTTGAATCTGGCTTCAAGCTCTTCTTCTGACTTAACCTCTGTAATGTCAGGATCTATTTCCATTATAAGCCTGATTGCAGCTCTTACTATCATTGTATTGGCAATTTTATGGCCGCCTGATTTTTTACACTGTATGCCAAGATCTTCAAGATAAGCTACCATATCTGAAGGCATGGTGATTGGGACTCTGAAGTAATCTTGTTTCTTTTCAATCATTTTGCTACCTCTTAATGTTATGACATTTATGCATTTTTACGCATATGATTATATTGACTAAAAAACAAAATGTCAAATAGATAAATTAATGGTTTTAAAATCCGTTTTATTCCCTGAATCTTATTTTGCTGAAATCTCCGTCCCTTGCAGCTTCGAGTATGGGTTTAATGTATAGTTCTGCTTCTTCAGATGTCAGTGGAACAGGCATGTTTTTAAGTTTGGACTCAAGCTGAGGATTTTTTGCTGCTTCTACAGCCTTGTCAATATGACTATCTGTAAAACCTTCCACTTCAGATAGCTTTACGGGAAACCCTATGGTTCTGGAAAACTCAGTCATAGCTTCGGCAATTCCGATACCCAGCTCTTTCCCTTTAAGTCTGCTGAGGTCTTTATCAGTATATTCCTGATAGATGAGTGCAAGTTTTTTTAATTTATTCTCAATGGAAGGTGCAAAAAAGACTGTGTAATAAGGATTCATAATGGCACAGGCTCTGCCATGAGAAAGAATATCAACAAATGAGTAACTGTTCAGATGTGCACCGTTGGTTCCATGAAGCATTATTGCATATCCTCCGAGATCGGTTGCAAGTCCTATTTTTTCTCTCAGGCTGATATCTTTAAGATTATTTACAAGATAAGGAAGATTT
>DNFX01000053.1:0-160 GCA_003486795.1 Actinomycetota bacterium | reverse complement strand
CAGTTACAGAATAATCAAACACTGCTCTTAAAGGTATTATTGCTTCGTCGATAATCAGTTTTTTCTGCCTGGTTTTCATATCAGTAACATTAGAATATTTGCTTATATGGGAACCTGAACCGGAAGCAACCTGCACGGCAATAAGAGGATAAAGATTTCT
>DNFX01000229.1:1002-5354 GCA_003486795.1 Actinomycetota bacterium | reverse complement strand
TTTTAAAATTATTTTTAATAAAATCTTTATTGTAATATCTATATAATAGCAATAATAATAAAATTAATATCAGAATACTCTAATCAATTGATTTTTATCAGTTTTATTCAAAAAAGGAGATAAAATGACTTATAAAAAATCTTTTCTCACTTTTGTTTTTTCAGTCATAATAATTTTTTTTGGAATTGCCGGTTTTGTTCTTTCAGCTGCCGGGCTGGTATATTTTAATAAGAATTTATCCTTCAGCTCTGAAGAAGCTGATTTCAGTTCTTCTCTGGATGAAAGCATATTATCAGTATCAGAAATGATGGAAGATACATCAAAAGGACTTGAGAATGCATCCCTTACCTTAAAACAGGTTGAAGAATCCCTGAATAATGCACAGCAACTGCTAAAAGATTCTTCAGCAGCATTTTATGATATTGCTGAAACAATAAATTTTGAAATCCTGGGCTATAGGCCCCTTGAAAAATCTTACACATATTTTACAGGTATAGGAGAAAGTCTTTCCCTGATATCATCAGATATAGGTAAAACTGCACTTTATATGAGCACGAATTCAGAAGATCTTACCAGGATAAGCAAAAATATCAGCAATATTACAATAAATATAAATAATACTTATAAAAGTTTTTCTGGCACTTTTTCAAATATCACAAATCTGAATTTCAGCTCTGTTCTCACATATATACTTATATATATAATGGTATTACATCTGATGTTTATTCTTATCGGAATAATTTTTATTTTAAAGCAGCATTAATTCTAAAGCAGTTTGTCCTGAAGGAAATTTTTATTCTGGTCCCTGTCTGTATCTTCCCTGATATTATTATTATTTATTACCGGACTTTCCCTAATGAATATTTTTCGCCTGAAGTAATTTGAATATTGAAATACATTTTTCTCCAGGCTGTCATGTACCAGAGTAAAATAATGATCGATATCTGCATCCAGCCTGTCTATATTATAGATTATTATTGCCTCTAGTGTCTGCGGCTCCACAGGAGATCCGTATTCCTTTGCACCATGATGGCTTAGTATAATATGAAGCAGTTCCTGTCTGGTTCTTTCCGGAAACCCTTTTATAGAATTTATTTTCCCCAGAACCATGCCGTAGCCTATACTTATATGGCTTATGAGATTTTCCTCATCATTAATATCAAGAAAATTCTCAACAGAATATCCTATTGTTTTTCCAATATCATGAAGTATGGCTCCGCAGACAACCATATCTCTGTCTTNNTTATTTCCTTTATATAAATCAACAATAAAATTACACAACTTGACCATCGACATAGTATGTATCAGAAGGCCACCTTCAAGTGCATGGTGATTTCTTACTGCAGCGGTTGAAATTTTAAATTTTTCCATAAAATCCTTATTTTTAAAAAAACTTTCCAGTAGTTTTTTTAAAAAAATATTTTCAATATCTGCAATTGTTTTGTTCAAAAAAGCAATCATATTTTCCAGGAAAAGAGAGTCAGCTTTTCTGCTTTTAAAATCGTAATCAGAATAATCAATATTTTCAGGCTCAATTCTTTTCAGGCTTTTTATGTTAATCTGTCTGCCATAATTTTCTTCTACCCTGCCTTCTATCAGCACAATATCTTTTTTAGTAAAAACATCTGTCCTCGGAATTGAATCATTCCAGATTTTTGCATTAATTCTGCCGGTATTATCCTGCAACTCGATATCTATGAAATCCCTGTTGTTTTTCCCTTTTCTGTTTTCTTTTCTAACAACAAGAAAAGAGGAATTCACCGAATCCCCTGATTTTATGTCTCTTATATATTGTTTTTTTATATTATTCATCTAATTCCGCTTTCCATTTTTCCAGAAAAGAAAGCCTGCTGTAATCAGTCATATCATAATGTATAGGTGTTATCGATATATAACCATCTCTAACTGCACAGTAATCACTGTCTTCACAATGTGTTATCTCAACAAATTCCCCATCCATCCAGTAATAGTCCCTTCCTCTCGGATCAGTTCTTTTTAAGAAAAAATCTTTAAATCTCGCATCACTCTGTCTTGTTATTTTCACTCCCTTTATTTTGTCTTTAGGCAGATCTGGAATATTTATGTTCAGAAGCATTTTTGGAGGGTAATTATTACTTGCAAAAACAAGATCAGCAATTTTTTTTGAAAATTCTGCAGCAAATGAATAATCAGTATCAATATAGCTATCAAGAGATACAGCTATCGAAGGTATGTCATTGCATACTCCTTCTGTTGCCGCTGATACTGTACCTGAATAAATAATATTTTCACCGATATTTGAACCACGATTTATCCCGGAAACAAGAAGATCAGGTTTTTCACCTATAAGTTCATTGTAAAGCTTGACACAATCTGCGGGCGTTCCGTTGACTACAAAACCATAAAACTGACCATTCCTGTATTCTTTTTTTACCCATATGGGATCAAATACTGTTATTCCGTGTCCGACTGCACTTCTTTCAAACTGGGGTGCTATCACCCTGACATCAAAATTCTTCTCACTGGAAAAAACTTTGTAAAGAGCATTTATGCCTTCAGCTTCAACTCCGTCATCATTTGTAAGAAGAATTAACTTTTTTTTATGTTTGTTCATACCAGGGAAAAATAGAAATTTACTAACTTAAGAATCAAATAGCTATTTCTTCAAAGATTTTTTTTATATTACTAGAAGAAATATTTATTTTATCTTTCATTTTCAGGGAACTGTCTCTTAAAAATGCGGTGGTTGCATGGGTATCAAAATATGGGAAACAGCTTCCATAAACAAGCCGCCTGGAACCCCCGCATTTTACGAGATTTTCAAGCAATCCCGGAGAGTTCAAATTATGTATCTCCAAAAATACATTATCGGTATTATTGAGTATTGAAAAAAGATAATTATCAATTTCAGGATTTTTTTTCAAACCGCCTTCTATTATTAAAGGGATATTTTCGTATGAATCAGTTATTTCAATTATTCTTGCCCAATCTGTATTATTTTCATTTTCCGTATTTATTTCATCAATACTTATTAATACAGGAAAACAGTAAAAATTTAAAACTTCATAAAACTGACTGAACAGATCAGGATCATACGGATATTTTTGTGTTTTTGGCATAAGCCGGAAAAGCCGGAAACCTCTGCCATACATAGATTCTATCCATTTCCCGAAATCAAGGGGTTCAATAAAAAATCTTTTTTCCATAAATAATGTTCCGAAAACACCAGGCTGTCCTGATTCAGATCCTTCAATTAATTTACCCGTTTCTTCATTTCCCTTTTCGGGAGAAGAATAAATTGAAAGAAAATTTGAAATAACATTATTTGAAATGTTAAAAGATTTTTTTCTTTCTGCTAACAAAGATTTTAAATTTTCTGCGGGTATCGAAAAGCTGCCTGGTATTATATTATTACCAAACCACAAATCAATATCAAAAAAGCTTACCTCAATATTGTTTCCAATTTTATTTTGCATTTCATACCTGAAAAGATGTTTCAGAAGATATAATGTCAATCTTCTTTTATCTTTTTTAAAACCTCATCAGTTATTCTGCTTATTATATCTTCAGAAATTTCTGAATTTTTACGATTAGTAGAAAAATCAGTATTTTCCTGACCTTTATAAACAATTTCCTTACCAAAAGCATCCCTGTATCTTAACCCTGAAGGGCATACTTCTTTTGACTGTGCTATTGTTGATATTTCTTCCCGTGATATATCATGATGAATCGAAAAATCAGCTTTAGGATTGTTGCCAAACATTATCTGCCTGTTTATAAGAATTTTACAGTTTGTTTCTGCAACCTCAACATAAAGATAAGCATAATTAAGATCGTCTGCTGCAGAAAATACTCCGTGAAAAGGTATCCCGCATATCAGTCCGGCATCCGGATCCTGCTGTCTTCTCCATTTAAAATTTTCAACTATACGCACAGCCTGCTGTTCTGAACCGGGCACTGATTCCTCAATATGTGTTATAGGTATTTTCGGACTTATTACACATCTCGTTCCTTCAGATACAGCCGGGATATCCATATGCGCAGAACCAAAAGTCATCATATATGGAGGATGTGCATGAAGAACAGCCTTTATATCCGGAAAAGCATGGTAAATATAATAATGACATATAGCTTCCCTGGTAATTTTATCAGCTTCACCTATTACAGGAACTTTACACATATCAGTAACGATTATCATATCTTCTTCAATAGACCACTGATGATGCTCTCCTGCCTGCCTTGGAGTTATGTATACTTTATCTCCATCTCTAATCGATATATTTCCCCCACTTGAATCCAGAAGATTACGGTCAAAACATAATTTGCCTATCTCGCATAAAGCTTTTCTGATATTCTTGATATTCGTCATTTCT
>DNFX01000229.1:0-984 GCA_003486795.1 Actinomycetota bacterium | reverse complement strand
TATTTTATTCACTGTATCTTTTGTCTGTTTTTATCAGTCTGAATGATATTGTACTTTTTTATTTTTTTTCTGACAAAGCTTTTACAAATTCTTTTGCAGCTGTTGAAGCATCAGGAGCATAAATCTCTATTCCATACCTGTCCGCAAATTCCCTTGTTACGGGTGCGCCTCCGACTGCAAGTATGACCTGCTTTCTAAGTCCGGCATCTTCCATTGCTTTAATATGATTGGGTATATTCCCCAAAGTAGTGGTAAGCAGTCCTGAAAATGCAACAATATCAGGTTTGTACTCATTAATAGCATCAACAAACTTGGAATAATCTACATCTATTCCAAGATCAATAACTTTGAAACCCTGGCCTTCTGCCATTGTAATTACTAGGTTTTTGCCTATATCATGCAGATCGCCTTTAACAGTACCTATTAGTAATATTCCTTTTTCAGAAACATGTTCATCACCTTTCATTAAGGGTTTTAAGATATCCATTGCAGTTTTCATTGTTTTTGCTGCCAGAAGCATATCTGGCATATATAACTCCCCTTCCCCGAATTTATCTCCTACATAAATCATAGCTTTTGAAAGTGATTCATTTATAATACTGTCAATTTTAATTCCTTCATCAACAGCTTTTTTTACTGCCTCTCCGATGTCCCTGTAATTTCCCTTGACTGTCATTTCATAAATCTCATTTAGTATAGCCATTTATCATACCTTTCGTTCTTTTTGAATTATTATAATTAATATTTTTTTAGTTTAATCAGTCAGAGAGATTGCTCTCAGTAATTCCCGTACTTATGTATCGCATTAATATAGGCAATATAATTTTCATGCGGTATATAATTAACAATTGAATGAGAACATGTAGCAACATAACCGTATCCTGGTTTTAATGCTTCCATATGGGCTTTTACATCTGCATCAACTTCTTCAGGAGTACCGTTTCCCAAAGGAAATTCAACATCTATATTGCCTGAAAGGCATAA
>DNFX01000081.1 GCA_003486795.1 Actinomycetota bacterium | reverse complement strand
TCCATGATAAATCCTGATTTTTACCTTAGGAAATCCTGGCAAAACTTCCATTCCTGTTATTTAAAAGTTAATTATATCATTTTAATTTTAATTTATTTTTTTCTTTTTTATTAAAAAATATGTAAAAAATTAATAATTTTTACATATTCTGGTATATTGATTTTTATATTTCATTTTTTAAACTATAATTTAAAAAATTAAATAATCTCTTTATATAATGATAAGACCGGATTCGCTAAAATTTAAATTTTTCCTCATAGCTTTGTTACTGGCCCTGATTATGGTTCTACTTGTTTCATGTGATAAAACAATACTTGATATCTATACTGAGGTAGATAGTGACTTTTCAGGAAAAAGAATAGTAGATATTGCTGTTAAAACAGAATATATCAAAAAAGGCGAAGTAGCTGTCGGCAAAGACAAACCGCTTTTTGACAAAATTTTTGATTCACTTCCTGAAGGCGAAATAACTACCTCTGAAAAAGATGGTTATACACATTTTACATCAGCAATTGAGTTTGAAGATATCAACTTTTTACCACATGTATCAATTGATAACTTTTCGGAAAATCCGCCTGACAGATTTTATGCAAAGATAAAAAAAGAAGATTCATTCTTCTCGACAAAATATTATTTTGAAGATTTCGTAGATATGAAAATAGATGAATCGATACTTAAATCAGGAGGCGTGAATTCTGACCTTTACCGTCTTGACAATATAATTAAAACGGACAGGGAAATGCTGAAAATCACATATCAGATAAAATTCCCGTTTAAGGTTTTAGAAAGCAATTCAGATTTTACAGGTGATGACAGAATAGCAGTTTGGGATATCAAATATGGTGAACAGAGATTTATAAGTGTCGAAGGAGAAAAAACCAAACTGCTTTCATATTTCCTTCTTGTAATACTTGGAATAGTAGTATTATTTATATTATTTCTAATAGTTGCAATAATACTTAATGCCACAAGAAAGAAAATTGAAAATCGCAGAACCAAACCCTTATATAGTTATGATAATTACTTTAAAAAAAATAAACATGATAAGTTCTGATATTTAAAAACATTGAGAGAAAAAACTGAACAAGAAAACAATATAATCTCAAAGAAAACTAAGCTAAAACTTAAGACTCCCCTTACAGAAGAAGATATTTCTTATCTGAATGCCGGAGATGAAGTTCTGCTCAGCGGAATCATATATGGCGCAAGAGATGCAGCTCACAAAAGAATTATAGGCAGCATACAAAATAATGAAACCCTGCCATTTGAATTAAAGGGATCAGTAATTTTTTATGTAGGTCCTTCTCCTGTACCGCCCGGAAGAAAAAGCGGGGCAGTAGGTCCGACAACAAGTGCCAGGATGGACAGCCTGATAGAACCTCTGCTAAAAAAAGGACTGAAAGGGATAATAGGTAAAGGAGACAGAAACGATTATGCAAGAGAGCTGCTTAAAAAATACAGATGCATTTATTTTGTTACCCCCGGAGGCATTTCTGCCATTCTTGCTTCAAAAATACAGGGGATAAAAGAGATTGCCTACCATGACCTTGGTCCTGAAGCAGTTTTTGAAATTGAAGTCAGAGATTTTCCTCTTTTTGTAGCTTATGATCTTCAGGGAAATAATATTTTTGAACTTGCCCTTCGAAGAGAATGACATGCAAAAGACACGGCAACCGGTAATGTAGCCATATGACACGGCATATATTCAATATTCACAGCAAGAGCAGTAGTTAATCCTCCAAGACCTGCAGGACCTATTCCTGTATTGTTTATCTTTTCAAGAATATCGTCTTCCAGAATTCTGTATTTTTCATCAGAATTTCTTATTTTAAGATTCCTGAAAGCAGCTTTCCTTGCCAGTTCAGTCACCTTGGAAGACGTTGCTCCAATCCCTATCCCTATTATTACAGGCGGACATGATTTTGTTACATTTTTTCTTACTGCTTCAAGCACATTGCTGCTTATTGCCTCCGGACCATCCGAAGGATTAAGAATATAAAGAAATGAGCAGTTCTCGCTCCCTCCCCCTTTCAGGAAAACACTTATTTCCAGACCATTCAGATTATCAGCAGGCAGTATGTTCAGATAAGCAGGTGTATTATCGTTTGTATTTATCCTTTTAAAAAGAGGGTCTGAAACAATAGATTTGCGCAGATAATTCTCCGCATATGCCTCCGCAACTGCCTGATTTGCAATATCCTGCAGGAAAGAAAATTTTTCGATACAGATGTTATCACCGATATGAATATCTATATAAACATTGCCGCAGTCCTGACAGAGCGGAATCTTTTTTCTGGCTGCAATTTCTGAATTCTTTAAAATGAGCTCCAATATTTTTTTTGCTGTAATATTTTTTTCAGCATAAAAAGCACGCAAAACTGAATCTTTAATATCGGAGGGAAGATTAAAACTTGCTGCTGTAATCAGTTTTTTTATCTGATTCTTTATTTTTATTATTTTTATACTTCTCATTTTTTGCCGGACATTCAGGATTTATACATAAGTCCCACGGTTTTTTCCCTTTTCTTATTACCCTTATTACCGGATAGCTGCATGTTTTGCAGGCTAAATCTGTTGTAAGGACCAGTCCGGACTGAGGCATTGAAAAGGACTGGGTACATTCAGGGTAATTGGAACAGCCTATAAATTTTTTCTTTGTTTTGTTTGACATCCTTATTATAAGGTTTCCGCCACACTCAGGTGAAGGACATCTGCCTACTATTTCATCACCCTTTATCCCATCTTTTATAGCTTTCCCGATTTCCTTTTTCTTATCAATAAGGATTTTCATTATTTCTCTTAATTTGTTTTTTGAAATATCAACAACTTCGG
>DNFX01000213.1 GCA_003486795.1 Actinomycetota bacterium | reverse complement strand
GTTGAAAACAAGTTTCAAATTTCCCTGAGTATTGGTGTTGAATACTATAATGCTGACTGCCACCTGCCTATTGATGAAATTATTGTCAGAGCCGACTCCCTGATGTATGAAGAAAAAAGAAAAAAACAGATTCAATAAACCTGTATGTGTGAACATTGTGATGCTGATANNATTCAATAAAATTGTATATACAAATATTCCGATACTGAATTATTTAGTATAATACCTCTGATTTTCAATAAATTACCTGCCAGGTTCATTTCTTTAAATATAGATTTTAATTTTTTGCAGAATGCTAAAGAGCTATCTTGCTGTAAAAAAGAAACAAGCCATTAGGTCTTTATATTCGAGTCCTTTCAATACTTTTCCACAAAATATGTTGATAACCTGTTTAATACTTATTAGAAATAATTTGTAAAGCATTGGAATTATTTGTTATTATCCATATTGCCCATAAGGCTGGCATTACGGATATCCTTAAAATTACAGGCTTTATAAAATCTTCTCATAAAATACAGCAGTGAAATATAAGATTTGTATACCTTGTAATATCAAGCCATTAGGAATGCTGAATTTTTATGATCTGTAAAGTGTCTCCAGTAAAGGCTTTATAGAATCTTAAATCAGGCTGCTTAATTTTGCACGATCGAGTGGAAGATATTCTCAGATCAGAAAAGTCTTTAAAATCATTTGCAATCCCCCGACGAAAATAGGAAAATAAAATATTTTAATTATAATGTCTCAAAGCAGGTCGCGGGATATGACAGTCCATGTTGGAAAGTGTTGAGTTTGATATGGGCATGTCAGGTAACCAAATGCTTAGTAAATCTGCAATGAAACTAAAAAAACACTGTAAATATGATACAAATGAATTTGAAAAAAATAATTTATAACCAATATACAATTTATTTTGCCGAGGATGCTCCATTTTTAATGCCGGAACCTTCTGTGATTATCAATTCACTATCAGAGACGAGAATTTTGCAAAACAAGGTCAGGGGCGGCATTAAAGTGTTTGAGATAGACGGAAGATTAATTGTATGCCGGAAATATATGCATGGCGGTATTTTCAGAGCTTTTACAGGCAATACTTTTTTCAGTGAAAAAAGGGCTGTCAGCGAGTTTGAGATTCTGTTCTATTTAAAAAACAATGAATTCCCGGTTGTCGAACCATACTGTGTTATTAGCGAGAAGCATTTAATGACAAAAAAGCTTTATATCCTTACTTTTTTTGAAAAAGGCGCATCTGATCTGATTCAAATATTGAAAACTTGCGGACATAAGGAAAGGTACGGAATTGCTAAAGAATTTGCCCGACTTATGTGGAAGATGGAGAATCTTGGTGTTTACCATCCTGATATGCATTTGAATAATGTTCTTGTGATACCTGAAGGTAAACTTAAATTCCTTGATTTTGACAAGGCCTGCCGAAAGCTTATGATTGCTGAAGATATGGAGCGCATGTTATGGCGTCTTAACAGATATGTTGAAAAGATGGAAAAACAGGGTAAACTTAAGATCGATGTTAAAGAAAAACTTCTGTTTTTAAGGACGTACAGGAAGCTTTCAGGCTTTGATATTGCAGGTAAAATGTCTTTCAAAAAAGAGCAGAAGAGTCTTTTGTCAAGAGTCGGCTGGTTTTTTGAATCTCTTTTATACGGGAAACGATAGGTTAAGAATTTACGAGGAGGGAAAATGAATGTAAGCAAGGTTTCAATAACTAAGTTTTCAAGCAAAGAACGATTTCAGGTTGAAGACAGCGTTACCGTTGAAGAACCCCTGGAAATATATATAGATAATAAACCTTTCTATACAACAATGAGAATGCCCGGTGATGAGATACCCCTTGCATCAGGCATTTGCTTTACCAACGGCATGATAAATTCCATGGAGGATGTGGCTGATATCAGTTATCCTGAAAACACCTGGAACAGGATTAATATTTATTTAAAGCCTTCCATAAATAAAGAGAAGCTTTTGCTGAATAAAGAACAGGGACGAACAATTGCATATTCAAGCAGTGGTATTTGCGGCAACGATATGATTAAGAATATGCTCAACTGTATAGGCAGCAGAAACCAACAGATAAAAATCAGTTCTGCTGACATATCGGGAATGCAAAGGGTTATGCAGGGGAAACAGATTGTTTTTCCTGTAACAGGAGGGACTCATGGAGCGGGGATTTTCGGTTCAGATTGTGAGATTCTTTCATTCTCGGAAGATGTAGGAAGACATAATGCCCTCGATAAGGCGATAGGAAAATTATTATTAAGCGGGAACGAGGGAAAGGCGGCTGTTGTTGTTTTGACTTCAAGATTGAGCTTTGAAATGGTCCAGAAGGTTGCCCGCCTGAAAGCTGAAATTGTCTGCGGTGTTTCATCCCCTACCACTCTTGCAATAGATCTGGCAGAAAAAGTGAACCTTACCCTTCTGGGGTTTATGCGCAATGATCGTGGGAATATATATACCTGCCCTGAACGCATTGTATAATCCCGAATTTGTCATTGATATCTCAGTACTCACTCATAATAGAAATGGTGCAGGTTCAAAAAAAAGAAATTTGCTGTATTTCAACTAAATCAGTATCACGGAAATCCCATAGAAGGTAAGGTCGGAAATGGTGAAACTACAGGTAAATAACGTATACAATATTTTGCGGATAGAGTAGCGTATTTTCTTGACAATAAAGGAATATAACGTTATAAGAAGATTTAATTATGTAATAATTATTAAATAATATGCACAATAGGGGGTATGGATGTTAAAAGAATCAATAGTATCGGAGTTTCAAAAAATCGTTGGAAAAGAGAATGTCCTTATTACACCGGAAGCATTAAAGGCATATTCTTACGATGGGACTACGAGCTGGATTCATGAACCTGATTGCGTTGTATTTCCTAAAACTACAGAGGAAATCTCAGAAATTATAAGGATTGCCAATGCTGAAAAGATACCTGTAACTCCCAGAGGGGGAGGTACTAATGTAAGCGGAGGTTCTGTTCCCTGGTTCGGGGGAGTTGTTCTCTGTACTACGAAGATGAATAGAATAGTGAGGATTGATAAAGAAAATCTTTCAACCACTGTTGAACCGGGTGTTGTTCTTCAGGACCTTAATATGAGGCTTGCAAAGGAGGGGTTGTTTTTCCCGCCTGACCCGCAGAGTTTTCTTGGCGCTACTATCGGCGGAATAATTGCTGAAAATGCTGGTGGTCCTGCCTGTGTGAAATACGGTGTTACAAAACAGTATATCCTTGGTCTTGAAGTTGTGCTGCCTGATGGTAGAATCACCAACCTTGGAGGCAGGACATTGAAAAATGTTGTAGGTTATGATCTCCTTCATATATTTATAAGTTCTGAAGGTACGCTCGGTGTCATTACAAAGGCAGAATTGAAGCTTAATCCTATCCCTCCTGCGAAAAAAACTATCA
>DNFX01000202.1 GCA_003486795.1 Actinomycetota bacterium | reverse complement strand
AGAAGCTTAACCATCTGCTCTTCCTTGAGTTCATAAGCAGGCACTTCTATCAGGACATTGCTTTTATCAGGCAGTGGCGTTGCGGTGAATTCCAGCACAAGACAGGGGTTCAGTTGGGTTATCAGGTCAAGGGAAAGCCATGTCTTTGCATTGTGCCCCTCGTCGATGATAATAAGCGGATTGTTCATCCGCATCACCTCAAAGAGAGATTTTGTAACAGCCTCTTTTTCTTCAGAAGGAAGATGCTCGAAATGCTGCATAAGGCTTCCGTTGTCTTCGTATGCCTTTAATCCCTCTGTATCTTCACGCTTAAAAGCAGCGAGCGTAGAAACTATAATGCAGACATTATCTTTTATGTCTGAGATGCGGAGCGAAAGGGCTTCCTTGTTATCGAGAACAACAACTTTATTGTCAAAATATTCATCTATTGCATATCTGTATGGGTGAGACCTGTCTTTGAGTGCATCAAGAGTCTGGGTTCTTATAGTGTCGGACGGCACAAACCAGACTACCAGCCCCTTGTAATCTCTCTCCAACAGGTAGTGATCGTATATTTTACCCACGCCATGACTTGCAAGAAGTGTTTTCCCTCCGCCTGTTGGAACTTTAATGCAGACAAAAGGGACATTCGGCATTTCTTCCGTGAGGATGTGATAGGGGTTGTCTGTAATCTCAATAAATGCAGCCTTCGCAGGATTTTTACTTGAGCTTTCTTTTGCAGCTATCAAATATTCCTCAAGCCTGTCAATGACCGCCTTCTGATATTTTTTGAGAGGCATATTGCCGTGATAGCTTCTGAAAAGTCTTCCCATTAAAAAGCCCTCACCTCATAAGGTATTTGTTTAAATGTGATTCCGTGTTCATTCAGCATGTCTGAATCGAGAGTGCAGTTATCTGCATAGACGACCTTCTTCTTGTCTGTCTTTTTGAGCTTTGAAACTATCTTTTCATTGAGAATATTCTCCTTGCCCTGTTTGAAAACAAGGTAATATTCTGCCCCATTATTTTCACCGATAAAATAATCTTTCATCGCCTTTTCTTTGAGGTCAAGTTTTGTCTCGGAGAAGAAAATATACCTTGCAAGATCGGTGTAAGAGATATTGTCATTTATAAGCCCGTGGGCATTAAAAAGCTCTGTGTCTAAGTTCATGAACTGAAACCCGCCGCCGAGACCTTTAATCTTTGCATTTTCACCCTTGCTGTTCTTGTAGGTATAGCCCTTGATAACCCTCTTTACCCTTTCAGCAGTAACCTTCCTTGCAATCTCATCTTCCATTTCCACAAGTATAAACTTCCTGTTGCCGCCGTCCTTGTCTTCTTTGTTCAGCTCAAGCACAGCATGGGCCGTTGTGCCTGAACCGGCGAAGGAGTCAAGGATAATGTTATTCGGTTCGTCAAGCATTCTGATGATACGTTTTATAAGTTCCACATTTTTTTCACCACTCGGGAAATTCCATCCTGAATCATATTCCTGAATATCAGTCCAATTGGTATCAAGTAAGGTGTAGTCAGAAGCTTTTAATAAATATTGAATGCTCCCAGTTTTTGGATTTTTTCTCAATTCTCCTCTGGCCATCATTTCTACCGCTCTATCTTCTGAATACATCCAATGTCTTCCTTTAGGCGGACGCTTGCCAAATATCTCATATTCCATAGTTTTACGAATACCAGGTGCATCAAAGGCATGCCATCTTTCCGCTTTTTTATGAAGTCGTTTAGGAGGATTTATAAGACACTTATCGGATTTAGCATAGAATAGAACACTATTAAAACCAAAATTCACACCCCTTACTTTTTCTCTTTCTTGAATATTCTTTTTAACTCGTGAAACTACAAAGGTATTCCGGTGATTTTTAGCTCCAAAAACTTCATCCAAAACAATCCGCAAGTGTGCATCTTCGTTATAGTCTATGCTTATAAAAATTCCTCCGTCATCCTTCAATAACTCCCTCAGCAACTTCAATCTCGGATACATCATACAGAGCCATTTGTCATGACGGCTCAGGTCTTCGCCCTCGCTGCCCACGACTCTGCCGAGCCATTTCTTGATTTCGGTGGAATTTACCCTGTCGTTGTAAATCCAGTTTTCATTGCCTGTGTTATAAGGCGGGTCTATGTAGATACATTTGACTTTGTTGTAGTAATAAGGCAGGAGCGCTTTTAATGCCTCAAGATTGTCACCTTTGATAATCAGATTTTCACTTTCGCCAACAGAGAGCGACTCTACCCTTTTTAGAAGCCTGAACGGCACTTCTTTGTCGTGGTTTATTACCTGCTTTTTCCCTATCCAGTCAAGTATGGGCATTTCAGTTTTTTGAAAAATAGAAGAAAAGATGAAAGATTACAATTTCCTTTGAGTTCTCGCAAGTATGTATTGATTTATAAGAATCAGGAAAATCCAACACAGGCTTATCAATAAATTTTGAACAATGAAATTGTTTAATCTTGTCTTTAAGTTTTTGCGGAATACCTACATCCAGCGTAAACCCTATCATTCCTGCTTCGCTTTCTTTTTCAGCATACGCCAAAGAGATAAAACGAATGAGACCATCGTTTAAATATTTATCTTCATCAGATGACAGTTTTTTGCATTCAAAAGTGAAATCTCCAATTCCTGCGATAAAGAAAACTATATCGGGCTTTCTTCTTTTATCAGGATCCCAACTTTCAGGAATAATCCTAATAGTGTTGTTATTCAGTTCTGACCTAATCAACTTGCAGTTATTGTTCATATCGCTAACAAATTTATCTCGAATCTTATTTTCATTAATGGAAATGATATTTTGCATGTTTTTTACTCTGCTATAGGAATCAATCAAAGATAAGATACATAGATTTTTTATTTCGTGGGCTGTTTTATATTTGCTGTTATTTATTATGAGTTCTTTTTCAATCATGCTTTTTATTCTTTAGGCAGTTGTTTGAGCCACTCTCCTATTTCCTCATTGGCGTCCTTAATAGCTTCTGTCTCTGTCCAGTCCTTGAATTGATTGCTCTTTATGATAACAAACCTATCCTCGTTGTAAAGCTTGATTTTATCTTGCATTAATATGTCTCTCTTTTGTGAATCGTTCACTCGAAGTTTATTGACAGCAATAAATTCCCTGATGTCATGCAGATTTAATAATTCAACTTCCGGTTTTTTATCCTTTATATTATCCAAAACAAATAAAATGCCCGCACCTATAGAATTAGAAATATAACCCTTTGCATTTAAATATCTATCCTCCTTTAAAATAAAACTGAAGACATTTCGGAAACGGTCTTCATATTCCTGTAAATAGTCGGGCTTCACGAAAGCATTTCTACCGGTTCTATAACGCACATTGAAGAAATCCCTGACTCGTTGCTTTTCAAACTCTTTGAGATGATAAATATTGAAAATTGTTTCGTCTATTTTTTCTGCTATTTTCTGATCAGTATGACCTGTATTCAATATCCCCTCGATTAAATTTTTTAGCTTATTCCTATCTGCAGGAGAGATTTTATTTTCCGAGGGAATAGGAATACTCTCTATTTCATTTTTATGAAGCATGTTCCATGTGCCTTTTCCGATTTGTGCAGAATTAAAATGAAGAAAATAGCTAATTAAAGATGAGTTATAAAGCGAAAGCATGAGACGATAATCATAATCAAAAAGTAGTCCTATCAAGTTATCTTTAAACATGTAACCAACATCATCATACACAGCCTTGACCCTTAAATCTTTTTCCATATATCTTTTGATAAAAAGTTTCTTTTTATTATATTCTTTTGCTTCGCCATTGCAGCCACTACGTTCTCTGGTAATTTTCAGTCCAGATTTGGGGGACTGCTTTATATTATCTCTAAGAAAAACCAGTGGAGAGATGCAGTCTTTATCAGCATATTGAACGTCTTTAAGTATGGTTTTATAATTTTCTGACAGTGTAGGGGAAAACCCATATAGCCCTGAAAGTGTTAAGTCTTTTTGGCTCTCCATTTTTCTTATCAGGCTATAGTCTTCCATATCGCCAACAGCTAATATGCGCCACAATCTATCATCTTCAAAAAGAACCTGTTGGGGAACCGTTTTAATTTCGCTGCTTTTTATTGTAATAATCTTGAGAAATTTAGACAGTGCATCAAGAGAGGGAGTTTTATATTTTATAAAGTTATCCGATTCTTTTACTTTCCTTTTAAAAATCATTGCAACAGTCGGCTCATCAGCCCCTATTTCTAAATCCTCTATTTGTTGTTTCTTAAAAAGGATGGGATTGCATTGGGTTAACTCATAAACCGTTTTAATTATATAATCGCTTAATATTTGTTGTCTGAAAGGTTTTGCTTGTCCCATCAGCAGATTAGAGTTATTAAATACAATGCCAGCAATTGCATCACTGTTCATCAAGTCGCCAGCTTTCAGGGTAAAATACTGTGAACTTTGATAATCATTTACAGCAGCCTGTTTTTCTTTGGAAAGTTTCATCTCTTTGCCGTTTTGTATATCCTTAAATGGGTTTACGCTCCATGGCGGATTGCCTACAATAACATCAAAAACTTGAAACTGTTTTCCATTTTCATTAACAAAGGTTAATACATCAAAAAGGGTATCATTCCACAGGATATTTTTACCGAATAATTTTGGAAATTTTATACTATCATTCTTAATTAATTGTCTTATCTTATTTGGTTCTTCTCCTTCAATCAGAGTCAAATAAAGGCTAAAAACTGTTATCCTTGCTGCAACAGAATCTTTTTCTACTCCAAAAATACAGTCTGTTAATAAATTTTTCTTTTTCTCAAAATCCTCATGACACTTGTTTGTATCAATAAGCTTCTGGAAAGCCTTGACAAGAAAGATGCCCGAACCACATGCAAAATCAAGGCAAGTGGGTTTCGGATGTTTTTGCAATACAGGCGCAAGCGTCTCGCTTAAAACGAGGTCAACAAGATTTGGCGGAGTATAATAAATACCATTCTTTTTCTGCTCGTTTGTTTTTAGAAATGCTTCATATATGTTGCTCAATAGTTCAACAGGTATTATGTCAAACTTATAAGGAAATAATTTTACCTGCTTGTTTCTGTAATCTGTTGTAAAAAAAACGTGGAGCTTGGCTATCGTATTTTTGGATATATCTTCTCGTACGAAAACTGTTTCATCATCAAATATGTCGCCGTTTAAAGATTTGTTTACCTCGTTAAATTTCTTTATAAGCCTTTGACTGTCCTGACCCTCTAAAATATTTATGAGTGTCTGCGGAACAAGGAAACCTCTGTCTTCCAGAAACTTCAAAAAAAGGCATCTTTCGATAAGAATGTATTTCTTTTCAGATGATAATCTTGAACTCAGGTCTCTTTTAAGATGAACAAGGTTTAACAATAAATCGTAATCAACGCTCTTTCTTTTGCGGTCTTTAATTTTTTCTCTGATATACTCCCAGAAAAAGCCAAAGTCAATATTCTCTTTAAGAATCGGTCTTAATTTATCCGGTTCAAAGCCGAGAGTGTTGATACCATAATCAAGGCTGTCTATTTGACATAAACGAGGAGTTTTTTGATCAGGCTTATATTTTGATGCACAAAGAAGGGTAGTATTATCAGATACAACAACAAATCCTTCTGTCTGATTCTCATTCCATATATTTTTATGAAGATTAGGAAGTTCTTCATCCAGCGATAATTCCGAGAGATATTTAAAATAAATAGTGCCTAGTTTGCTTTCATAGGCAACATCAACACCGATTTTAGATAGCTGTGGAGAACAAAGAAAATCTTTCTGAGGATTAAAGCCTAAACGACTCAGGAATGCTTTCAGTTTTTCCGAGTTTTGGCTTATCATTTTTTTATCTCATGTTATACAATTTGTGTACGTTCCGTTCCCAACTATCTCTCATTTTTTTTGATTCAGCCTTTGCATTTATATTCTTATAAATCCCTGCTGCTTCTTTAAGGATTTTGTTTACTTCAGTTTTTGATTTTATTTTTTTATCTTCATAGATAATGTGAACGGTTATTTTTCCACGAGGCAGTTTTTTATCAACATGCTTTAATACCCCGTTTTCTATGATTGCCTCTGCAATTTTGTGTCCCATCTACATAAATCCTTTCTTTATCGCTACTATTATATCAAATATATCAGAAATATCCCTATTCCCATTCAATAGTGCTTGGGGGTTTTGAGCTTATGTCATAGACAACGCGGTTTACGCCTTTGACTTCATTAATTATCCTGTTTGATATCCGTCCCAGGACTTCATATGGAATCTGCGCCCAGTCAGCGGTCATTCCGTCAACGCTCGTAACAGCCCGGACAGCGATTACATTGTCATACGTCCTTTCATCTCCCATTACGCCGACGCTTTTTACAGGGAGGAGGACTGCAAATACCTGCCAGATTTTTCCGTAAAGCCCTGCCTTTTTTATCTCATCCAGAACTATCACATCCGCTTTTCTTAAAATAGCAAGCCGTTCTTTTGTGACATCGTTGATGCATCTTATCGCAAGGCCGGGCCCGGGGAACGGATGGCGGTTTATAGTTTCATCCGGCATCCCTAATTCATGGCCGAGCACTCTGACCTCATCTTTGAACAATTCCCTCAGAGGCTCAATCAGTTTAAGCTTCATCTTTTTAAGAAGCCCGCCTACATTGTGATGGCTTTTTATTGTTGCTGAAGGTCCCTTGAATGATGTGCTCTCAATCACATCAGGATATAATGTCCCTTGTGCAAGGAAGGCGACATTTTTTATCTTCCTCGCCTCATCTTCAAATACCCTTATAAACTCATTGCCTATAATCTTCCTTTTTCTTTCCGGATCTTTTACGCCCTTGAGTTTTCTCAGGAATCTTTCAGAGGCATCAACGTATTTTATCTTCATATGAAAACTCTTCTTCAGCATGAGTTCAACTTTTTTCGCCTCGTCGTGCCTTAAAACACCGTTGTCAACAAAGATGCAGGTGAGCGCATCGCCTATTGCCTCATGAACAAGGACTGCTGTGACAGAAGAATCAACCCCCCCGCTTATTCCGCAGACAACCCTTTGATCCCCCACCTTTTCCCTTATCTCGTGTTTTGCCGTCTCTATAAAGGATTTCATTGTCCATGCCGGTTTAGAGCCGCATATATTGAAAATAAAATTCTTTATTATCTCCCTGCCTTTCTCTGTATGGACAACTTCGGGATGGAACTGAAGCGCGTAGAATTTTTTCTTTTTATCAGCCATTGCCGCCACCGGAGAATTTTCTGTATGCGCTATCGGCATAAAACCTTCGGGATATTTCTCTATCCTGTCTCCGTGAGACATCCAGACGACAGCATGGAGATTGGGACTGATTCCTTTAAACAAATCAGAATCGTCATCTATGGCAAGTTCGGCCCTGCCGTATTCCCTTTTTGCAGCTTTTGCAACC
>DNFX01000247.1 GCA_003486795.1 Actinomycetota bacterium | reverse complement strand
CTTGAGGAAATCAGCAGAGGAGAGATTTCTTTTGATGGAAAAGTTGTTAATAATCTGGGACCGGCAGAAAGAAATATAGCTCTTGCATTTGAATCCTATGCCCTTTATTACAGACTTACAGTTTATGAGAATATAGCCTTTCCATTAAGAGCAAGAGGAATGAAAAGCAAAGAGGTCGACAGGGTAGTGCAGAATATAGCAGAGTCTCTTAACCTTAAATCGGTTCTGAATAAGAAACCAGCCGAACTTGCAGGTGGACATCAGCAAAGAGTATCTCTTGCAAGGGCTTTAATCCGCAAACCAAGACTTACTTTGCTTGATGAGCCTTTATCGCATATGGATCAGAGAATCAGGGCTGAAATAAGAGCACAGATAAGAAGAATCCATGAGGAGTTTGGCAATACCACTATTTATGTTACACATGACCAGGCCGAGGCAATTTCACTTTGTGACAGGATTTTAATTATTAATAAAGCAAAATTACAGCAGATAGGTACGGTTGATGAAATATATAACAAACCGGTAAACAAATTTGTTGCATATTTTGTCGGGCAGCCCGGCATGAACTTTATAAAAGGTAAAATCGAAAATCCGAACAGTGTTTCCATAATTACTGAAGACGGACCGGTTCAGTTTGAGTTTTCAGGGAAAATCGACTCAAAATATATAGGTTCCGATATTACCATAGGTGTAAGACCGCAGCAGATAAAGATTTCTCCTAAAAGCGAAAAAGCCGGTGACTTACCGGGAAAAGTTAAAATAGTTGAATTTCAGGGTGACAGCGATGTGATTACAATTGAACTTAATGATAAAGCAAGAACTCAGATTCAGGCAGTTATTTCGTCCAGCCAGTTCAGATTCAAGAGAGATGAAAAATGCTGGATAAATTTTCCAAAAGAACTTGTTCATTTATTTAATGATGAAGGCGCTGCAATAGTTGAAAGATAAAACCGTTTAACAAGGTCAATTATTATTAACGTAAAAAGTAGGCATTATGGATAATATTAATATTAATAATGTTTTATCTTTGTTCAGACTTGATGGAGAAGTTGCTTACGTAACCGGAGCAGGAAGAGGACTTGGAAAAGAAATAGCACTCGGACTTGCTGAAGCAGGAGCAGATGTTGCAGTAGCCGATTTGAATGCTGATGATGTTAAACAGACTTCAGAAGAAATAAAAAAAATCGGGAAGAATTCTGTTTATCTGGTCGGCGATGTAACAAGCGAAACAGACGTGGAAAGCAATGTAAGAGAAGCTATTGAAAGATTAGGAAAAATAACAATACTTGTCTGCAATGCCGGCATTGTCACCTGGTCACCAGCTAGGCCAATGCCTTATGAAGAATGGAAAAAAGTCATTGATGTAAATCTGAATGGCGTTTTTCTTTACTGCAAAACAGTTGGAAGGGAAATGATTAAAAACAGGAAGGGAAGTATAATAAATATCTCTTCAATGTCAGGATTTATTGTAAATGTTCCCCAGAGTCAGTGTCATTACAATACTTCAAAAGCCGGAGTTGCACATCTGACTAGATCTCTTGCTGTGGAATGGGCAAAACATAATATAAGAGTTAATGCATTGTGTCCCGGTTATATCATGACCCCTCTTTTGAAAGAAGCAGACAAGGATTTACTAAAGACCTGGGCTGACATATGTCCGCAGAAAAGGATTCCTGATCCTTCAGAACTGAAAGGGATATGTGTTTTTCTTGCTTCAAAAGCTTCATCATATTTTAACGGAAGCTGTATTATAGCAGATGGTGGTTATTCTTTATGGTAAAAATTGATTTTGTTAATTATTAAGAAGTTATTAAAAAATGGCAAGGAGACAGAATATGCTAACAAATTTTAAAAAAATGAAGTTTGGCTTTGTAAATCTTACGCTTGATTTTCTGGAAGAAGAAGAACTCAGTACTGCTCAGAAAATAGCAGGAGATGCCAAAAAATTTCTAACCGACGAAATGAAAGTTTCCATTGTTGAATCTGCTCCTTCTGTTAACAGCAGAGATATGTCAAATGCTGCATGGAAACTTTTTAAATCTGAAAACGTGGATGCTGTAATAATTTTTAACGGTACTTTCAGTACGGGAGAAGTAGCCTCAGAGATCTTCAGGAATATCGACTGCCCTTATCTTATATGGGGAATCGAAGAATTTGCCATTAAAAAACACAGCTTCACAGGCTCGATGGTCGGAGCAATGCCGCAGGGTTCGATTCTGGCAAATTTCGGAAAAAAATTCAGTTTTGTGTACGGGAATGTATCAAAACAGAATGTTAAAGACAAGATAAAAGTTTTTGTTAATGCAGTAAGGGCAATATCTTATCTCAAAGAAGCTTCAGTAGGTGTTATCGGTATGAGGCCTGATGGTTTTGAGATTTCTGATTTTGATGAACTTGCAATCAAGAAAATATTCGGCACTACAATCACCAAGTTATCGATGTATTCTTTCACAAATGTTATTAAGGGAATTACTGAAAAAGAAATCAGTGAGGATTTAAAGAAACAGCAGGAAATATTTGACATATCCAGAGAAAACCTGGAAGAATCAAAAGGATTATCAAGAGTTTATCTGGCTGTTAAAAAAGTTGTTGAAGAGAGAAAGATACAGGCTTATGCTCCGGACTGCTGGCCTGAATTAAGAGATATTGACAAAACTCCGATCTGTCCTGCAAATGGAAGAATGAATGCTGAAGGGATAATGGCTTCATGTGAATGTGATGTAAACGGTGCACTTACACTTTTAATGGAATATGCAATGACCCAGGGGACTCCATGGCTCGCCGATCTTGTGAACTATATTGAAGAAAAAGATGCAGTACTGTTCTGGCATTGCGGGAATGGTCCGTATAATACAGCTTCCTCAAAGCCGAAGATTGAAAGAATATTCGGGGGACTTGCTGAGGTTTCTAA
>DNFX01000269.1 GCA_003486795.1 Actinomycetota bacterium | reverse complement strand
ATTAGAGGATGATTTACTCATTCATCTTTTATTTAAAAATAGCTTTTCAAAACCTTATCATACACAAAGGAAGGATAGGCCTTGCGTTGCTGGGCATTCTTTTTGCTGTTATGAGCCTTGTTGCCTTTGGTAATATCAGTGATGGTTTAAAAAAACAAATTGATAATGAAATAGGAAAATTTGGAAAAAATCTTATTATTATACGTTCAGGAATTGTACATATCGGAGGCCGAGGGGTGCATCAGTTTGGCGAATCAAAAACACTCAAACTCAATGAAGTGAAAAGGATCAAGGAGTCTGTTTCAGGAATTCAAGAGGCAGTTCCTTTTTTTGACGTAAATTATCCGGCCCGCTATGAAGATAAAACACTTACAGTCAGTATTACAGGCGCTACAGATGGAATATTCAAAATAAGAAATCTGGATTTGATTATGGGCGGATATTTTACTAAAAATGATGATATTAAGAGAGAAAAAAAGGCAATAGTAGGTTACAAAGTATTTGAAAATTTTTTTCAATCACAGGATCCGGTTGGTAAACACATAATGATTTATAGAATACCTACGGAGATTATCGGGGTAATTGAAGAAAAAGGGACTGATTTATCAGGACAGGATCAGGATCTTCAGGTTTATATGCCTGTTAATACCATAATGAGACGTTACAGCAATGTGGATCACATTAAAGGAGTCTATGTTCAAGTAGAAGATGGAATTTCTCTTGCTGAAATGAAGCATAAACTGACAATGTTCATAAGAAGTATACATAATATGAAACCTGGAGAAAAGGATGATTTTTCAATTTATACAATGGACGATGTAGTTAAAACGCAGGAACAGGGTATAAGACTTGTATCAATATTAACAATAATAGCTTCTACAGTATCATTTCTTATAGGAGGTTTAGGTATTTTTGCCATTATGCTTCTTTCTGTATCCGAGAGAAAACTTGAGATCGGAATGCGAAGGGTTGTCGGCTCAAGAAAGATCGATATTGTATTTCAGTTTCTTACCGAGTCAGTTATTGTGGCACTGGTTGGAGGGTCTTCAGGCGTGGCTGCAGGGTTTGTGATTACAATAGTTGTTAGTTATTTTGGCAATTTACCCCTGTCACTTTATCTTGATAATGTTTTTCTTTCTCTAACTGTCAGCGTTATGATAGGTATTCTGGCAGGCATATATCCCGCAATTGAGGGAACAAAATATGAACCTGTCAGTATACTCAACAAGTAAAGGGTCAGGCTATTTATTCTCATTTTTTTCCTTCAAGATAATATTTCATTTTTTCATCGATAAGCCTGTCAATTGTCCCATCTTTGATCAATTTTTCAATTTTTTCATTAAGCTGTGGCATATATCTGATGAATTTAGATTTCTTGAACATTGATATATAGAATGTTTCCGATGTTGCATATGTGGGCAGATACTCAATTTTCTCTGATATTCCGAGTTTGTTTGCCTCAATCAATCCTGAATACATAGCTGAAATAAAATAATCTGCTTCTCCTGATAATATTTTGTCAAAATTATCCTTCGCCCTGATAGACCTTGAGATGGTCAGATTTTTTGATATGAATGAATCAAAATCATTACCAAAACTATCTCCTATAGTGGTCAAACCTTTTTTTCCTGCAAGATCATCCCATTTATTATAGGGGAAGCCCTTGCCTTTTATCACAAATATTACGACAGGGTCTTTCATGAAAGGTACGGAATATTCCATGAATTCCTTGCGTTGTTCTGTCATATAGATTCCCGTAATTATATCTATATCTTCTTCTTTAACCGCATTCTCAACCTGTGTCAGAGACCCTTTGTATACTGAATCAACTATAATTCCAAGATCTTCAAATGCAATTCTTGCTATTTCAGGACCTACACCAACAATATTATTACCTTCCTGCCACATCACAGGTGGATAGTCAGGATGACCTGAAGCCATTATGGTCTTTGCTGCATGAGTAATATTTGAAACAAGACAAAGAATAGTAAAAATTGCCAATATTTTGTACTTCATTATCTAACTCCTTACAGTAATTTTTTTATTTTTTATGACGTATTTTATGTAATCTGAACTTTCTTTTATTCTGTTTGTCAAGCAGATCTTACCATATTAGGATTAGGTATTTATGTATTTATTAGTTTATCAGAGTAACACATATTTAAATTTAGTAGAAGCTATTATTTATTCAATGACAAAATTGAAATAAGTATCGGGAAATGGTTCATCTTTTAATGTAAAATGCCACCATTCTTTTTCATAATTTTTAAAACCATATTTTTCCATCAATGTTTTCAAAAGCATTCTATTAATTCTCTGTTGCAATCCGAGAGATGAATTTTGAGTATGGGATAATTCATGGAAGCAATCAAAGCCTGTTCCCATATCAATGCTGTTATCATTGAATCTATTGTCAGCAGGCATGTAACATGTTTTAAGAGGTTGTCCAGGGATATAGGTTTCCTGGTCCGGTAATGGCAGTGGAACTATGGTCAGATCAACAGTGCTTCCTCTACTGTGGCTTGATTTTGAAGCAATATATCCATCTTTAAAGAGATTTTTTTTATCAATATCAGGATAAAATTCTTCTTTTGTTTTTGTATCATCAACATCCCTTGCCCATCTTACAAAATGAGTTACCGCCCTTTGCGGGCGGTAACAATCATAAACCTTAAGAGACAGAAAAAACTGTTTTAAATCTTCCTGTATTTTTAATAAAGAAACCGCGGTCTTTTCTGTAACTATACATTTGGGAGCATTATATCCGTCAATTCTTTCACCAACAAAATTATGCGGTCCATAGTAACGGATATCAGTAACAATTGAAGGAATTACATTTTTTATATCTGTAAAACCCGCTGGAATATTATCTTGAGAATAACCGGGATTTTGGATAAGAACCAGTCTAATATAAATACAACTTATAATTAAAAAAATCGATATTAATTGATGTTTCATATTCTTCTAAAATATCTCGATTCTATTCGCTAATTACTGACCCTCCACTGGTTGTTTTTCAGTGGCGGG